>NCDQ01000193.1 GCA_002280275.1 Caulobacter vibrioides
GGACATCCCGGCCATCGCGGCGGCGGCGAACGCCCGCGGCGTCCTGACCCTGATCGACAACACCTGGGCGGCGGGGCTGCTGTTCAAGCCGCTGGCGCATGGCGTCACCCTGAGCGTCCAGGCCTTGACCAAATATGTCGGCGGACACTCCGACTGCTTCATGGGCTCGGTCGCCACCTGCGACGACGCCGTCGCCAAGCTGCTGGGCGAGGCGATGTGGGACATCGGGTGGTCGGTGTCGTCCGACGACGCCTACACCATGCTGCGGGGCCTGCGGACCCTGGCCACCCGCCTGCCCCGTCACGCGGAGAGCGGCCTGGCCATGGCGCGCTGGTTCCAGGAACGGCCCGAGGTGGCGCGGGTGCTGCACCCTGCTCTGCCTGGCGACGCCGGACATGCGATCTGGAAGCGCGACTTCACCGGCGCCTGCGGCCTGTTTGGCGTCGTCCTCAAGCCCTGTTCGCAGAAGGCCGTCCACGCCTTCATGAATAGCCTGAAGCTGTTTGGTCTCGGATTTTCCTGGGGGGGCTATGAGAGCCTAGCGCTGCACTGCGACCCACAGCTCAGCGCACGATCGATCCCGGTGACGCTGGAAGGGCCACTGCTGCGCTTCCACATCGGTCTGGAAAACATCGAGGACCTCAAGGCCGATTTGCGCCGGGGTTTCGAGGCCCTGCATTCAGCGGAAGCGTGACGCCCCCGCTCAGCAGGCGCTGATCAGTCCTTCGGCGACGTACTGCTTGGCCACCGCTTCGGCGACCTTGATGCCGTCGACGGCCGCCGAGAGGATGCCGCCGGCGTAGCCCGCGCCCTCGCCCGCCGGATAGAGGCCGGCGGTGTTGAGGCTCTGAAAGTCCTTGCCGCGCGTGATGCGCACCGGCGATGAGGTGCGGGTCTCGACACCGGTGAGCACCACGTCGGGATGGTCATAGCCGGGGATCTGGCGGCCAAACACCGGCAGCGCCTCGCGCATGGCTTCGATCGCGAAATCGGGCAGGCACTGGGCCAAGTCTGTCAGGTGGACCCCCGGCTTGTAGGACGGCGTCACCGCCCCGAACGCGGTCGAGGGACGCCCCGCCAGGAAGTCGCCGACCAGCTGCCCCGGGGCCTGGTAGGTCCCGCCGCCGGCCTGGAAGGCCAGGCTTTCCCACTTGCGCTGGAAGTCGACGCCGGCCAGCGGGTGGCCCGGATAGTCGCGCTCGGGATCGATATCGACGACGAAGCCGGAATTGGCGTTCCGCTCGTTGCGCGAATACTGGCTCATGCCGTTGGTCACCACGCGCCCCGGCTCGGAGGTCGCGGCCACGACGGTGCCGCCCGGGCACATGCAGAAGCTGTAGACCGTCCGCCCGTTCTTGCAGTGATGCGAGATGGCGTAGGCGGCCGCGCCCAGGTCTTTGTGGCCGGCGCAGTCGCCGAAGCGCGCGCGATCGATCCACGACTGTGGATGCTCGATCCGTACGCCGATCGAGAACGGCTTGGCCTCGATATGGACGCCGCGATCGTACAGAACCTGGAAGGTGTCGCGGGAGCTGTGGCCCAAGGCCATAACCACGTGGCTGGCCGGTAGATAGGGCTGGCCGGCGATATGCAGACCCCTCACGCGCCGCACGCCGTCCTCGCCCACCGCGATGTCGAAGTCCTCGACCCGGTGCTGCCAGCGATACTCGCCGCCCAGGCTCTCGATCAGGGCCCGCATGTTCTCGACCATGTGCACCAGACGGAAGGTGCCGATATGCGAGCGCGGATCCTTGATCTGGCTGTAGAGCTTGCCGTCCGAGAAGGTCCCTGCCCCGCCTTCGCCGAACTGGACGTTGGACTCAGGGTTCAACTCGCTGCGGCGCCAGAGCCCCCAGGTGTCCTTGGTGCGCTCGCGCACGACCTTGCCACGATCGACGATGATCGGCTTCAGGCCCATTTGCGCCAGGATCAAGCCGGCGAACAGCCCGCAGGGGCCCGCGCCGATGACCACGGGACGTGGCCCCTCAAAGCCCTCGGGGGCCTTGGCCACGAAGCGATAGCCGGTGTCGGGGGTGATCCGTACATGGTGGTCGCCCTCGAACCGGCGCAGCACCTCGGCCTCGTCGCGTAAGACGACATCGACCGAATAGACCATCTGGATGGCGGACTTCTTGCGCGCGTCATTGGCGCGCCGGGCCACCGCGAAGCTCACCAGGTCGGCGGCCGGCACGCCCAGGCGCGCCAGGATCGCGGGCTCCATCGCGTCCGGCGGATGGCCGAGCGGCAGCTTCAGTTCCGAAATACGCAGCATGATGCGCCTCTTAACCGGAACGCGGCTAATGCGCCATCCAGGACCTAAATCTGAACCAGACGACCTGCACGCAGACCGACGCGTCGGGTTTGGCCCTTTCGCAGGTCGAGCACGAGGTGCGTGCGACCGCAGACGAGCCGAACGGGGCCATCCGCTCCGACCCGGATGACTGCCTCCTCAAGCTGTCCCGCGCGCCAGCGGATATCGACACCCACCGCGCCGCGCGCCCGCAAGCCCGTCATGCGCCCCGTCGGCCACGCCGAAGGCAAGGCCGGCAGCAGGTGGATCTGATCGTTGCGACTTTGCAGGACCATCTCGGTCATGCCCGAGACACCGCCGAAATTGCCGTCGATCTGGAACGGCGGGTGGGCGTCGAACATGTTCGGGTAGGTGCGCTCAGGGCCCAGCAGCAGCTTGAGAATGTGATGGGCGTGATCCCCCTCACCTAGCCGAGCCCAGAGGTTCAGCCGCCAGGCGATCGCCCAGCCCGTCGACAGATCGCCCCGCGTCTTGAGGCTAGTTCGCGCCGCCGCTGCCAGGCCCGGCGTCTGGTCGATCGCGATCTGGTCGGACGGAAACAGACCGTAGAGATGCGAGACGTGACGATGCTGGATGTCCGGCGCATCGGCGTCCCAGTCCTCGAGCCACTCCTGGAGCTGGCCATCCTTGCCGATCTTGTATGGCGCTAGGCGGGCGCGCGCGGAGGTCAGCTCCGCGACAAAGGCTTCGTCCGGCCCAAGGATCGCCTCGGCTTTCAGGCAGTTCTCGAACAGGTCTCGGAGGATGGCCTGGTCCATTGTGGGGCCGGCGACCAGAGCGGCGTCGCGGCCGTGTTCATTCTCGGGCGAGATCGACGGGCTTGTCACCAACACCCCAGACACGGCGTCAACCACCATCGTATCCAGGAAGAACCGCGCCGCGCCCCTCATCAGCGGATAGACCCGCGCCAGGTACGCGCGATCGCGCCCGTAGTCGTAGTGATCCCAGACGTGCTTGCAGAGCCAGGCCCCGCCGGTCGGCCAAACCCCGTACTTGGCGCCGTCGATCGGACCGGTCGCCCGCCAGAGGTCAGTGTTGTGGTGGGCGACCCAGCCGCGTACGCCATACACCGCCTTGGCCATGCGCTCGCCGGTCTGGGCGATATCCGACACCAGAGCGATCAACGGCTCAACCAGCTCGGGCAGCGACGTCGGCTCGGCTGGCCAATAGTTCATCTCGGTATTGATGTTGATCGTGTACTTGCCGCCCCAGGGCGCGGAGGTCTTGTCGTTCCAGATGCCCTGCAGATTGGCCGGCTGACTTCCGGGGCGCGAGCAGGCGATCAGCAGGTAGCGCCCGTATTGAAAGTAAAGCGCCGCCAGGGACGGATCGTCCGTCGTCGTTGAAAGGCGAATACGTTCGTCGGTCGGCGCGAGCTCGGCCCGGGTGCGGCCAAAATCCACGCTCACGCGCCGGAACAGCGCTCGGTGATCGGCTTGGTGGCGCGCCAGCAACTGGGCCCACGATCGGCCGGCCAAGCTGGCGAGGGTCGTCAGATTGATCGCCCGGGGATTTCCGGACACATCGTCGTAGCGACGGAAGCTGGTCGCGGCCGCGATCAGCAGCACGACCTCGTCAGCGCCCTCGATACGGAGCTTACCGTCTTCGTCGCCGCCAACCCGGCCGCCCTTGGCCCGAACCTGGACACGGCATTCGAACCGCAGACGCGCTGGAACGCCCTGCTGGCTCTCGTTGACGCCCGACAGAACCAGCCCGTCGCCCTCGACGACGACGGCCGTCTTGAGGGGTGAAGCGAAGCTAAGATCGACCGAGATCGCGTGGGCTCGGCTGGCCGAAAGACGAACGGCGATCACCCCGTCCGGCGCGCTGGCGAACACCTCGCGTCGATGGAGGACGTCGTCGATACGGAACTGGGTGGTCGCGATGGCGCCGTCGAGGTCAAGCTCTCGCCTGTAGTCCGACGCCGACTGGGCCAGCCCCGGAAAGTCCATACGCAGATCGCCGATCGTCTGGTAGGACATCTGATGCCGCGGCCGCGCCAGGAATTTGGCGTCGGCCAGCGCCTCGGCCTTGGCGTACTCGCCCGCCGCGATCAGGCGTCGGATCTCGGGCAGCGCGGCGCTAGCCTCGGGATTGATCGGCTCATAGGGCCCGCCCGCCCACAGCGTGTCTTCGTTCAACTGCAGCCGTTCGGCCGCCACACCGCCAAACACCATCGCGCCAAGCTTGCCGGAGCCGACCGGCAGGGCCTCGACCCATTCGACGGCGGGCTGTCGGTACCAGAGGCGTTGGTTCGGCGCCTCGGCTGAGCGGGCGCGCACGGGCGTGGCGCCGACCAGCGCCGAGCCGCCCAGGGCAGCGACGGCGCTGCGACGCGTAGGCTTGATCACCACGCGCCGCCCCTAGTCCAGCTTGACCACCACGACAGACTTCGACGGGATGTCCAGGGTCAGGCGGTCGCCGGACAGCTTGGCGCCCTTGAAGTCGACCGGAACCACGGCGGGCTTGGCGCCGAAGGTGTTCATCGCGTCCATCTTGTCGGCGGTCAGAACCTGTCCACTGACTGACTTGGCCTTCAGACCCGCCAGGGAGACGCTCAGCTTCACGCCGTCATCGGGAGACATGTTGGCCACCGCGACATAGACCTTGCCGTCCTTGCCCCTGGCCGCCGAGGCGTTGAAAGCCGGGATCTTGCTGCCGGCGACGTCGATCTCCGGCGCCTTGGTCTCCAGCGGGATCGCCGTCGAGTCCTGGAAGGGCACGTACATCTGGTGGGCGTAGTAGGTCGGCGTCAGCACCATCTGGTCGCCCTTGGTCAGGATGACCGCCTGAAGAACGTTGATGGTCTGGGCGATGTTAGCCATCCGCACGCGCTCGGCGTACTGATGGAAGATGTTGAAGTTCGCCGCCGCCAGCACGCCGTCGCGCAGGGTGTTCAGCTGATAGAGGTGACCGGGGTTGGTGCCGGGTTCGGGGTCATACCAGGCGCCCCATTCATCGACATACAGCCCGATGCGCTTCTGGGGATCATTGCGATCCATCGCCGCGATGTGCTGGCGGAGCAGATCGTCCATCCGCAGAGTCTGCGCGAACGACTTGCCCCAGGCGGCCTTGTCGAAGCCGGTGGCCGCGCCCTTCTTGTTCCAGTTGCCGGTCTGGATCGTGTAGTAGTGCAGCGAGATGGCGTCCATCTGCTTGCCCGCCGCCTTGGTCAGAACGTCGGTCCAGTTCACGTCGAACGAATTGGCGCCTGAGGCTATGCGGACCGCCGGGTTGTCGCTGTTCTTGTGGAAGAACGACGAGAAGCGGCGGTACTCGTTGGCGTAGTAGTCTGCGGTCATCTCGCCGCCGCAGCCCCAGTTCTCGTTGCCGATGCCGATGAACGGCACCTTCCACGGCTTGTCGCGACCGTTGGCGCGGCGCTCCTGAGCCAGGGTGTCGTCACCCGGCGAGGTCATGTATTCGATCCACTCGCGCATCTCGGTCGGGTTGGACGAGCCGACATTGACGGCGACATACGGATCGGCGCCGACCTGCTCGGCGAAGTCCATGAACTCGTGGGTGCCGAACGCATTGGTCTCGGGCGAGCCGCCCCACCAGTTGTTCTTGCGCGAGGGACGCTTGTCGCGAGGACCAATCCCGTCGCGCCAGTGATATTCATCGGCGAAGCAGCCGCCCGGCCAACGGATCACCGGCGTCTTGATCGCCTTCAGAGCGCCGACGACGTCGCTGCGAACGCCCCGGACATTGGGGATCTTGGAGTCCGGGCCGACCCAGATGCCGTCATACACGCCGGCGCCCAGATGCTCGGAAAACTGACCGTAGATGTAGCGCGAGATCGCGGGACCGGTCTGGTCGGCCCTCAACGTCGCCGTGGCGGCGATTTCGCCCGCCTGCGCGCCCGTCGCCATGGCCAGCAGCGCGACCGCCGCGCCCCACCACTTTCCACCCATGGTTTTCTCCCCGTCAACGATCTGTCGTTGAGGAAGCCATAGCAGCGGACTATTTGTCCGACAATATAGTTTCAGGATCGCCGTTCGCTGAAGGTCGCAAGCCGCGATTGCCCCTAATGATTATCGCGCGGCAGGCCCTTGGTCTGGGCGATCCGCTGGTACTTTACGGCGGGCTCAAGCACCGCCCCCGTATCCATCTGTCCGACAACGGCGCGCTGGATCTCCTGCCAGGGCGTCTGGCTTTCGGGATAGGCGTAGCCGCCTGCGGCTTCCAAGGCCCTGCGACGCTCCACGACTTCAGACGCGGAGATCAGCACGTCCACTCGGGACTTGCGCAAATCAAAGCGAACCCTATCGCCCGTCTTCAGCAAGGCGAGTCCACCGCCGGCCGCCGCTTCCGGCGAGGCGTTGAGGATCGACGGCGATCCGGAGGTCCCCGACTGGCGTCCATCGCCGATGCAGGGCAGCTGGTGAATCCCCTGTTTGATCAGATAGTTCGGCGCACGCATGTTCACGACCTCTGCCGCGCCCGGATAGCCGATCGGCCCAGTCCGTTGAGGAAATTCCCGCCCTTCATGATCGCGGAGTTGAACAAATTGCCGCGCATGATCGCGAAACCGGCGCGTTCGACGAGCGGACGCGCAAACGGACGGATGACGTCCTCATCCTCGATGACGACGCCGCGGTACTGCTCGCCGATGCTCTGGCCGGACACCGCCCGGGCGCCCTCGTGGATCAAGCCCTGCTCGATCAACTGCCCGAACACGGCCGGAACGCCGCCGGCGCGGTAATAGTCCTCGCCAAGATATTCGCCGGCGGGCTGCAAGTTGACCAGCAGCGGCACGTCCTTGCCGGCGGCCTCCCAATCCTCGAGCTTGAGGTCCACATCCATGTGACGCGCCAGGGCGTTCAGGTGGATCGGCGCATTGGTCGATCCGCCGATCGCGGAGTTGACCACGATCGCGTTGAGGAACGACTCGCGGGTCAGGATGTCTGAGGGCTTGAGGTCCTCGGCCACCATCTCGACGATCCTAAGCCCCGTGCGATAGGCGTTCTCCTGGCGGTCTCTGTAAGGCGCGGGGATCGCGGCCGAGCCTGGCAAAGACATGCCGAGGGCCTCGGTCAGCGAGTTCATGGTCGTCGCCGTGCCCATGGTGTTGCAGTAGCCGGTCGACGGCGCTGAACTGGCCACCAGCTTGATGAAACCGGCGTTATCGATCTCGCCAGCGGCCAGCATCTCGCGGGCCTTCCACACGATGGTGCCCGAGCCGGTGCGCTTGCCCTTGTGCCAACCGTTCAGCATCGGGCCCACCGACAAGGCGATGGCCGGGATGTTGACCGTCGCCGCCGCCATCAGGCAGGCGGGCGTGGTCTTGTCGCAGCCGATGGTCAGCACCACCCCGTCTAGCGGATAGCCGTAGAGCAGCTCGACGAGACCCAGATACGAGAGGTTACGATCAAGGCCGGCCGTGGGTCGCTTGCCTGTTTCCTGGATCGGATGGACCGGGAACTCCAGCGCGATACCGCCGGCGCTGCGAATGCCCTCGCGCACGCGCTCGGCCAGCACCAGATGGTGGCGGTTGCACGGCGAGAGGTCCGAGCCGGTTTGGGCGATCCCGATGATGGGCCGGCCCGACTGCAGCTCTTCAAGCGTCAGGCCAAAGTTCAGGTAGCGCTCCAGATAGAGCGCCGTCATGTCGATGTTGTCCGGATTGTCGAACCA
>NCDQ01000679.1 GCA_002280275.1 Caulobacter vibrioides
GGTCCCGGCGATCTGGGCCAACGCCCAGGCGGTGGCCAAGCGCGCCCTGAGCGGTTTTGTGTTCAAGCCGGTGGGTGTGGCCACTCACTATCACGCCGACTATGTGTCGCCCTACTGGGCGCCGACGCTGGTCAAGCTCAAGCAGTTTGGTCAGCACGTCTTCTATCGCTGGACCGGGCCGTCCGGGACCTTGCGGGCGTTCCGGGGCCGCTACTCTGGCAATGAGACGGTCAGCGCCGACATCCTGATGGCCGCCGACCCGCGCACCCTGGAGGCCGCCCCGCCCGAGGTGCTGGCCGCCCAGACCGCGCCGGCCGCCGCTACGCCGGTGGTGACGGGGGCGGCGGCCCAGATGTTGGGCGTGTCGAACCTGGTCCTGCCCGACGCCAAGCTGGTGGCGGTGCCGGACGCCAATTCGCCGACCGGCGAGCGGGTGACGGTGCAGGGCACGGTGGCCGGCCGCCGGATTCCGACCGCCGACGAGATCGCGCGGATCAACAAGGCCCTGGAATCGGTCTCAGGCCCGCAGCCGCCGACCGCTGAGGCGCCGCCGCCGCCGCCGCCGCCGCCTCCGCCTCCGCCGAGGCCCAAGCCTCGGCCGCCGAGCCTGCTCAATCCGTTGAATTAGGGGACGCGCCCCCTCCGTCACGCGGCTACGCCACGCGACACCTCCCCCGTTGCATGGGGGAGGATGACGGAAATCGGGCTTTGGGCGCATTGCGTCCTTCGAGGCCCGCTTAAGAGCGCGCACCTCAGGATGAGGTGTTCAGCAAAAGCTTTCCTCATCCTGAGGTGTGAGCCGAAGGCGAGCCTCGAAGGACGCACAAGCTGCGGGCGCCGACCGCAAAACCGGACCGACAATGGTCCGGGATTTGGGCGCTAAACCCTCACCAGACGCCGATCTTGTCGGCCTCTTGGTGGCTGATCGGGTGGTGCGCGGCCTTGTGGTCTTCTTCGGCGAGGAAGCGCACAGCTTCCAGGGCCGCCATGCAGCCCATGCCGGCGGCGGTGACCGCCTGGCGGTAGACGTCGTCGGTGACGTCGCCGGCGGCGTAGACGCCCTCAATCGCGGTCGAGGCGGTGCCCGGCTTGACCTTCAGGTAGCCGCCGG
>NCDQ01000680.1 GCA_002280275.1 Caulobacter vibrioides
AGGACCCATCTGCTGGTGGGCAAGGCGGCCTTGCTGCTGCCGTGCCTGGGACGCACCGAAATGGATGTGCGCGGCGGCGTCCGCCAGTCGGTGACGGTCGAGGACTCCATGTCCATGGTCCACGCCTCGCGCGGCCTCAACGCCCCGGCGTCCGAGCATCTGCTGTCCGAGCCCGCGATCGTCGCCGGCCTGGCTAAGGCGGTCTTTGGCCATGATCCCCTGATCGACTGGACGGGGCTGGCGAACGACTATGACGCTGTCCGCGCGCTCATCGCCCGCGTGTTTCCCTCGGCCTTCGCGGATTATAACGACAAGGTTCGCGTCCCTGGCGGTTTCCGGCTGCCGGTCGGGCCGTCGGACCGGATCTGGCGGACCGCCAGCGGCAAGGCCAATTTCCTGGTCTTCGACCCCAAGGGCGGCGATCCGCGCCGCGGCGATCCCGATGTGCTGCTGCTGACCACCCTGCGCAGCCATGACCAGTACAACACCACCGTCTATGGCCAGGACGACCGCTATCGCGGGGTGTTCGGCCGCCGCGACGTGGTCTTCGCGAATGAAGACGACATGGCCCGGCTTGGCATGAAGGCGGGGGAGAAGGTCGATCTCCATGCGGCCTTTGACGATGGCCTCTCCCGTGTTGCGCGGGGCTTTACCCTTGTAGCGCGGGACATACCGTCGGGCTGTCTGGCGGCCTACTATCCGGAGACCAACGTCGTCATTGCGTTGGACGACCACGACCGACGTTCGGGAACGCCCGCCTACAAATCGGCCCCGGTGCGGCTGCGCAAGCACGCGCCCGATCGCAACTAAAGCGATTGTTAGGATGCTGCGCGCCAGACTGTCGCCTCGCCAGGGAGGGGGCGCGTGCAAGCCGACCGCATGACCGTCGAGATCGTCAACGCCGCCGGGCTCGGGCCTGGGGAGCGAGCGGCTTGGCGCGACCTCCGCGCGGCCGACCCGAGTCTGGCCAGCCCTTATTTCGACCTGCGCTTCATTGAGATCGCCGCCCAGATCGCGCCGGGCGCCCAACTGGCCATTGTTCGCGAGGGCGACGCGGTGCGCGGGTTCCTGCCGTTCCAGAAGCGCGACGCGAAGGCGCTCGCGGGCGAG
>NCDQ01000681.1 GCA_002280275.1 Caulobacter vibrioides
CAAGAAGGGCGACAAGGTGCTGATCTGGTACGCCTCGGGCAACCGGGACGAGGAGGCGATCGAGAACCCTGAAGCTTACATCATCGACCGAGAGCGGCCGCGCAACCACCTGTCCTTCGGCTTTGGAATTCACCGCTGCGTGGGCAACCGTCTGGCCGAGCTGCAGCTACGGATTCTCTGGGAAGAGATCCTGCCTCGTTTTCCTGAGATCCAAGTGCTTGAGGACCCGCAGCGCGTGCCGTCGGTCTTGATCCGGGGTTATTCGTCCATGCCGGTCATGATCCCCGCGCGTTCCTGAAGCCCCCCTTCAGCACCAAGTAGACTGCGAACCGTGCGCGGTAAGATTCAGGTCGCACAGAATTCTACGTTCTGGGCGGCGTCGCAGGACGCCTCCCCAAAAGGATTTTCGCCGCGAAACAGCGGCTGGAGAAAAGCAAGTGGCCAAGATCACCTATTGTGAGCATGACGGGGTCGAGCACGTCGTTGACGTGAAGCCTGGGCTGACGGCGGACAATCAATGTGACGCCTCGCAGAACTTATTGCAGCGAAGGACTCCGGCATCGAACGAGAGCAGCCGGCTGTCGGGCTCGGTCCCGCCGCTTAACCGTCTCAGCCATTGTGCGTCGAGCTTCTCGATCTCGCGTTCGTCTCACCGACCGTGCGCCCAGTCTCAAACAGCGTGCGCCGGGGAGACGCTCCGGTCTCAGCTAATGTGCGCCGAAAACGGCGTTCGATTGCGCGTCGGCCTGGTCATCATTGCGCTTCGCTACACCTAGCGGCGCTCCAGCTGCGCAAGGGCGCGCGGTTCTCCTACGAATACGACCTCAACATCCCGTGGGCGCACGAGGTCCGCATCGAGGGCCGGCTGCGGCCGGAGCCGGACGCCGTCTACCCGACCTGCACCGGCGGCGCCGGCCACTGCCCGCCGGAGGATTGCGGCAGCCCCGAGAGCTTCATGGCCCACCGCAACGACGCGACGTCGTGGGAGGTGCTGCAAGAGGTTCGCGAACTCGCCGACGTGCTGGGCGAGTTCGTGCTGGAACCGCGGCCTGAGGAGCCCGACGAGGAGACCCTCTGGCGGCTGGAGCGCGCCGTTGAGCGAGGCAAAGC
>NCDQ01000682.1 GCA_002280275.1 Caulobacter vibrioides
GCCATCTGTTGCGGGATCTGGCCCGGGACACGTCGATTGCGGTGGCCGAGCCCATTCTGACGGGCTCTTCGGCGCTCACTGACGACGACCTGCTGGCGGTGGCCCACACCCGGGGTCAGGACCATCTGCGCGCCATCAGCCAACGGCCACAGGTTTCAGCCGCCGTTTCAGAGGCCATTGTTGAACGTGGCGACGACCGCACCCTCGACACCCTTCTGCGCAATGACGGCGCTGAACTCTCGCGGGAATCCCACGAGCGCGTGATCGACCGGGCCATGGCCAATGCCGACCTGCACGCCGCTGTCGTCAGCCGCCGGGCCGTGCCGGTCGACCTGCTGAATGAGATGTATTTCGTCGTCGAGGCCCAGTTGCGCGACGCCATCCGCGACCGCAACAGCGAGGTTGACCCCGAAGCCCTGGAAGCCGCCCTGGCCGCCAGCCGCAAGAGCCTGGCCACCCGGGACGGCGCCCTGCCCGACGACTATGAAGAGGCCGAGCGCGCCGTACGCCTGCTCAAGCTCCGCAACGGCATCACCCCGCCCGTGCTGGCCGCCTTCCTGCGCAATCGGGAGACCACCAAGTTCCTGGTGGCGCTTTGCGAACTGGCCGACATCGATTTCGGCACCGCGCGGAAGATCCTGGAACGGCGCGACCTGGACGCCCTGTCCATTGTCTGCAAGGCCGCTGGCTTCGAGCGCTCGCTCTACCTGACCTTCGCCGTGCTGATCCTCGACCGGGAAGCCAACGCCATGGGCCGCGCCCGGGAATATGGCGAGCTGTTCGAGGCCCTGCCCCGGGAAGCCGCCCAGCGCACCATCCGCTTCTGGCGCATCCGCCGCCAGACCGGCGACGTGGCGGCGGCTTAGGGCGTCAGGGCGCTGCTGCTGGAGCCGGCGCGGCTTCCGGCGGCAATTCGTAGCGGATTGGCAGGGTGATGCGCCCGCCCACGGTCGGCAGCCCCTCATCGGTCCAGACGGACAGTCGAAAGTGAGACGCCAGGGCCAGGGCGGCCTCACCGAATCCAAGCCCAGCCGGCGCCTCTGACGCCACCAGGCAGTCCTGCACGGTTCCCCCTGGCCCCACGTTGCAGTTCATCAGAACGCGGGCGC
>NCDQ01000194.1 GCA_002280275.1 Caulobacter vibrioides
TCCCCACCGCGCCCGGCGAGGACTTCCTCACGCTGTACCCCGTCGAGGGCGAGCGCAACGACGGCGGGCGGCGTGTTTAGCGCCCCCTCCGTCACGGCGCGCCGGCGCGCCGCGCCACCTCCCCCGCTGCGCGAGGGAGGAGGACCACGACCCATCCTCCCCCGTGAAACGGGGGAGGGGGACCGCGAAGCGGTGGAGGGGGCGCTGGTCCTCACCCAAGCCCGCCTGTGGCTCGGCACGCCCTATCGCCACCAGGCCTCGACGCTTGGCGCGGGGTGCGACTGCCTGGGCCTCGTGCGCGGGGTCTGGCGGGGCCTGTACGGCGAGGAGCCCGAGGCGCCGCCGCCCTACCGCCCCGACTGGGCCGAGATCGGCGTCGGCGAGCCGCTGCTTGAGGCGTTCGGCCGATGGCTGGTCGCGATCCCGGTGTCCCAGGCCAGGCCCGGCGACGTCCTCGCCTTCCGCATGGCGCCCGGCGCGGCCGCCAAGCACTGCGCGATAAAGGCCGCGCCCGACCGCATTATCCACGCCTATTGGGGCCGGGCCTGCGTCGAGAGCGCCTTGGGCCGCTGGTGGCGCGAGCGCTGCGTGGCGGCGTTTCGGTTTCCATCCCCAAAACAACCGACCTCCCCGGCGAAGGCCGGGGTCCAGATCGAACCCACGGACTTGCGGGATGCGGCGCCGGGGTAGGGCGCGAGCACGTCTGACGTGATCCTCTCCAGCGTCGGCTCGGCCCTCGGCGGTCCAGTCGGGGCGGTGGTCGGCGCCGTCATCGGCGGTCTGGTCGATCAGGCGGCGCTGTCGGCGCTGTCGCCCGCCCGCCAGGTCGGGCCGCGCATTCCCGAATTGCGCCTGACCGGCGCGGCCGAGGGCGCGGCGCTGCCGTGTGTGTTCGGCCGCGCGCGGGTCGGCGGCCAGGTGATCTGGGCTGCGCGCTTTCGCGAGCGGCGGGTCGAGGGGCGGGTCGGCGGCTCCAAGGGCCAGAAGACGAGCGCCTACGCCTACAGCCTGTCGTTCGCCGTCGCTGTGGCCGAGGGCCCGATCGACGGCATCGGCCGGGTCTGGGCTGACGGCCGGATCATGGACCTGTCGGGCGTGACGATGCGCGTGCATCTGGGAACCGAGGACCAAGCCCCCGATCCGCTGATCGCCGCCATCGAGGGCCAGGCGCCGGCCTATCGCGGCGTGGCCTATGTGGTGTTCGAGGACCTGCCGCTGGAGCCGTTCGGCAATCGCCCGCCGCAGCTGTCGTTCGAGGTCTTCCGCCGTCCGCGCGCGCCGGGGACGGTGGGGCTGGAGGAGCGGCTGAAGGGCGTGTGCCTGATCCCCGGGGCGGGCGAGTTTGTCTATGCGACCGAAGCGGTGCTGCGCCGCGAGGGCCTGACCCGCACCGCCAGCGAGAGCGTGCACAACGCCGAGGGGCGTCCCGACCTGATGGTGGCGCTGGACCAGCTGCAGGCGCAACTGCCCAACATCGATCACGTGACCCTGGTGGTCGCCTGGTTCGGGACGGATCTTCGCTGCGGCCAATGTCAGATCAAGCCGGGCGTCGAGGGCGCGGCCAAGGACACCTTGCCCCTGACCTGGAGCGTCGCGGGCGTGGATCGCACCGGCGCGCACCTGATTTCGCTGAAGGACGGCGCCCCGGCCTATGGCGGCACGCCCGCCGACGCGGTGGTGCTGCAGGCCATCGCCGAGCTGAAGCGGCGGGGCCTGAAGGTGACGCTGTATCCGTTCATCCTGATGGATGCCCCGCCCGGCCAACCGGCCTATCCGTGGCGCGGCCGCATCGCCTGCGATCCGCCCTCGGCCGAGGGGACGGCGGCGGCGAGCGCGCAGGTCAACGCCTTCTTCGACGGCGAATGGGGCCTGCGCCGCATGGTGCTGCACCAGGCCGCCTTGGCGGCCCAGGCGGGCGGGGTCGACGGCTTCATCATAGGCTCGGAGCTGCGCGCCCTGACCACCACGCGCGGCCCTGGCGGGACCTATCCGGCCGTCGCCAAGCTGAAGACCCTGGCCGCCGAGGTCCGCAGCGTGCTGGGGCCGGCGACCAAGCTCGGCTACGCCGCCGACTGGAGTGAGTATTTCGGCCATCAGCCCCGCGACGGCTCAGGCCATGCGGTGTTTCACCTGGATCCGCTGTGGGCCGATCCGAACATCGATTTCGTCGGCGTCGACTGGTACCCGCCGGTGACGGACTGGCGCGAAGGCGAGGATCACCTGGACGCGGTGGCGGGCTTTTCGGGGCCGCATGACCCGGCCTATCTGCGGGTCGGCCTGACCGGCGGGGCGGACTTCGACTGGTACTACGCGACGGGCGCTGACCGCGACGCCCAGGTCCGCACCCCGATCACTGACGGCGTCCATGGCGAGGCCTGGATGTTTCGGGCCAAAGACCTGCTGTCCTGGTGGAGCCAGCCGCACCACGACCGCCCTGGCGGCGTGCGGTCGGCGACGCCCACGGCCTGGGTTCCACGCTCCAAGCCGATCCGCCTGACCGAGTTCGGCTGTCCGGCCGTCGACAAGGGGAGCAATTCGCCCAACCTCTTCATCGATCCCAAGAGCTCGGAAAGCTTCCTGCCGCCTTACTCCACGGGCGAGCGCGACGACTTTGGCCAGCGGCGCTATCTGGAGGCGGTGCTGGCCTGGCTGGACGAGCCGGCCGCCAATCCGGTCTCGCCGCTGTATGGCGGGCCGATGATCGAGGCCGCCAGCGCCTGGTGCTGGGACGCCCGGCCTTTCCCTGACTTTCCCGCCCGGTCGGATGTGTGGAGCGACGGCGGCAACTGGCTCTTGGGCCACTGGCTGACCGGGCGGGCCGGGATCGCGCCGCTGCCCGAACTGATCCAGGCCCTGGGCGCGCGGGCCGGCGTCACGCTCGACCCCGGCGAGGCGGGCGGAGCTGTGGGCGGCTATGTCGTCGATCGGCCCATGCGCCTGCGCGATGCGCTTTCGCCCCTGACCGAGGCCTTCGCCCTGGATCCCGTCGAGCGCGGCGACCATGTGCGGATGATGTCGCGAACGGGACGGGCGGTCGCGGCGATCGAACCCGACGACTTCATCCTGCCCGACGACGGCGCCGCCGAGCGCGAGACCCGGACCCTCGATCCCGCCGTCGAGGCTCTGCGCCTGCGGTTCCTGGACGCCGCGCGCGACTATCAGGTCGGCGCTCTGATCGTCCGCCGTGAGGCGGGCGAGGGGACTCGCGACGCCGACGCGCCGATCGTGCTCTCGGCGGCCGAGGCCGGCGCCGTGGCGCGCCGGATGCTGGACGCCGACGCGGCCGCACGGCGCGCGCGCATCGTGCGACTGTCGCCTTCCGCCGCCCTGCGGTTCGAGGCCGGCGACCGGGTGGCCCTGGACGGCCAGACCTGGCGGGTCCAGCGTCTGGATCTCGACGAGCGGCCTCGCGCCACCCTGGTCCCCGTGGTCGTGGCCGGCGGGGTGGAGTCGGTGATCGACTGGACGCCCGCGCCGCCGCGTGATCCGGCTTCTCCGCCGGTGCTGCACGTGCTGGATCTGCCGTCGGACGGCGCGCTCTCCGATGACGCGCGGCCGCTGGTGGCCGCCGCCGCCGAGCCGTGGCGGCCGCTGGATGTGCATGCGGGCGCCGGCGTCGAGACCCTGACGGTCCGCGCTCGGCTCGCCGCGCCCGCCACGCTGGGCGTGACCTTGACCGATCTTGCGCCTTCCTCGCCGCATCGGCTGGACCGCGCCGCGCGGCTGGAGGTGTGGATGGAGGGGACCAGCCTGTCGTCGGCGCCCCTGGCCGCCATGCTGGCGGGGGCGAACGCCCTGGCTGTCCGCGCGCCGTCCGGCGACTGGGAGGTGATCGCCTTCCAGACTGCGGCGTTGATCGCGCCGGACGTCTGGCGGCTGTCGGGCCTGCTGCGCGGCCAGCGCGACGGCGCGACGGGCCCGGTCGTGATCCCGGCCGGCGCGGCGGTGGTGCTGCTGGACGCGGCGATGGTCCCGATCAGCGTCGCGGCCTTCGAGCGCGGCGCGCCGCTCCTGGTGCGCGCCGCCCCTGCGGGCGGTCCGCCGTCGGGGCCGGGGATGACGCAGATCAACGCCGTCTGGACCGGCCGGGCCTTGCGTCCTCTGGCCCCGGCGCATCTTCGCAAGCGGATGATCGGCGGTGATCTGTCGCTGTCCTGGTCACCTACGCCGCCGCCCTGCGCGCGACCGATACGCCATCGTCCGGCGCGCGGTTGGAGGTGGCTCAGGGCTCGTCCCTGTACGGCTGGGGCGCGCCCGCAACCACAAGTCTGTGATAAATATACCACATGCGCCCTTGCGCGCGGCGCTGGACGTTCTAGATGGAGGGGGTTACGCAACCCTCCGCTTAACTCAGAGGACCTTCCTTGGCGCGCGACCCCTATCAGGAACTCGGCGTTTCCCGGACAGCCAGCGCGGACGAGATCCGCAAGGCGTTTCGCAAGCTCGCCAAGCAGTTCCACCCGGACACCAACCCGGGCGATAAGAAGGCCGAAGAGCGCTTCAAGCAGGTCAGCGCCGCCTTCGACATCGTCGGCGATCCCGAAAAGCGCAAGAAGTTCGACCTCGGACAGATCGACGCCGACGGGCGCGAGACCATGCGCGGTTTCGGCGGCCAGCCGGGCAACGGCCCGTTCAACGCCGGCGGCTTTGGCCAGGGCGGCTTCCATCGGTCCAATGAGGGGCCGGAGATCGACCTGTCGGACCTGTTCGGCGGCATGTTCGGCGGCGCGGGCGCTGGCGGGCGCGGTCCGTTCGGCGGCGGCGCGGGCGGCGGCTTTTCCAGCAAGGGCGCCGACATCAAGGCGCGGCTCGACATCGACCTGGAAGACGCCATCAAGGGCGGCAAGAAGCGCGTGGCCTTCTCGGACGGCCGCACGATCGACGTCACCATCCCCACGGGCGCCCAGGAGGGCCAGACCTTGCGCCTGAAGGGCCAGGGTTCGCCGGGACGCGGCGGTCCGGGCGACGCGCTCATCGAGCTGGCCATCAAGCCGCACCCGATCTATCGCCGCGAGGGCGAGGCCCTGGTCATGGACCTGCCGGTCTCGATCCCCGACGCGGTGCTGGGCGGCAAGGTCGAGGCCCCGACGCCCGACGGCAATGTCATGCTGGCCGTGCCCAAGGGCAGCAACAGCGGCCAGACCCTGCGCCTGAAGGGCCGGGGCATGCCTGACGGCAAGGGCAAGCGTGGCGATCTCCTGGCCCGCCTGATGGTCACCCTGCCCGAGACCGTTGACCAGGACCTCGAAAAGTTCGCCGAAGCCTGGCGCGCGCAGAAGCCCTACACGCCGAAGCGGAAGTAACGCTCAGCGTGAAATCGCCAAATCAGACGATTTACATTCATTATTGGGCTTAAGTCGTCGACTTTGGCGATAAATGCAGATTTAAATCAATTTCGTGTATCGCCAGGCTTGACGAAATAGCTCTGTAGAGCGCCATATCTCGCCATAAGAGGCGATTTATGAAGTTTGAATCTCTCCTGTCTGACGAGGCGGTGCTGGCTGAGATGGGTCAGCGACTGGCCGCTGCGCGCCTGGAGCGACGGCTGACCCAAGCCCAACTGGCAGAAGCCGCCGGCGTGTCTAAGCGCACCGTCGAGCGCCTGGAGGACGGCGCCTCGGCCCAGCTGACCAATCTGGTGCGGTGTCTGCGGGCCCTGGACCGGCTGGAGGGGCTGGAGCGGCTGCTGCCGGAGACCCCGGCCAATCCGCTGGACCTGCTGAAACAGGCCAAGACCGGCCGCTCCAGGGTGCGCAGCAAGCGCGTCAGCGGCGTCGCCGAGACCGGCGCCGCGCCCTGGGTGTGGGGCGATGAAAAATGACCACTGTCGCCGAGGTTCGCCTGTGGGGCAGCCGCATCGGCGCGGTGTCGCTGCAGGACGGCGCGCAGACGGCGGCCTTCGCCTATGAGCCGGCCTTCATCGGCAGCGGGATCCAGCCCGCGCCGCTGATGATGCCGCTGAAGGCGGGCGTATTCAGCTTTCCCGATCTGCCGGTCCGCAGTTTCCACGGCCTGCCGGGGATGCTGGCCGACGCCCTGCCGGACAAGTACGGCAACGTGCTGATAGACGCCTGGCTGGCCACCCAAGGTCGCAGCCCCGAAAGCTTCAACGCCGTCGAGCGGCTCTGCTACACCGGCCGCCGGGGCATGGGGGCGCTGGAGTTCGCGCCGATGGCGGGGCCGCGCCGCCGGGTGTCCAGCAGGATCGACATCGACGCCCTGGTCACCCTGGCCTCCGAGGTCCTGACCCATCGCCACGACCTGCGCGCCTCGTTCGCCGACGAGGACAAGGCCGACGCCCTGCGTGACATCCTCAGCGTCGGCACCTCGGCCGGCGGGGCGCGGGCCAAGGCGGTGATCGCCTGGAACCCGGCGACCAACGAGGTGCGCTCTGGCCAGGTCGAGGCGGGCGCGGGGTTCGGCTACTGGCTGCTGAAGTTCGACGGGGTCTCCGGCAACAAGGACAAGGAGCTGGCCGACCCGATGGGCTACGGCGCGGTCGAGCATGCCTACGGCCGCATGGCGGCGGCGGCGGGGATCGACGTCGCCGAGAGCCGCTTGCTGGAAGAGGGCGGTCGCCGCCACTTCATGAGCAAGCGCTTCGACCGGCTGGAGGGCGGCGGCAAGCTGCACATGCAGTCCCTGGCCGCCATCGCCCATCTGGATTTCAACGATCCCGTCGCCAACTCCTATGAGCAGGCCCTGTTCACGATGCGCCGCCTGGGCCTGCCAATGGCGCAGCTGGAAGAGCAGTTCCGGCGCATGGTGTTCAATGTGCTGGCGCGCAACCAGGACGACCACGTCAAGAACATCGCCTTCCTGATGGACCGCGCCGGCCGCTGGCGCCTATCGCCGGCCTTCGACATCACCTGGAGCTACAATCCCGCCGGCGAATGGACCTCGCGCCACCAGATGTCGATCAACGGCAAGCGCGATAGGTTCGAGTTCGCCGACCTCGTGGCCTGCGCGAAGACCGCCTCAATCGGTCGCGGCCCCGTGGGGCGAATCTTCGACGAGGTGCGGGCGGCGGTCACCCGGTGGCCGACCTTCGCTGACGCGGCCGGCGTGGACGCGCGCTGGCGGGACCAGATCGGCGGGACGCTGCGGCTGGAACTTTCGCGGTAGGCTTGGGTTCGAGATGTATCGACATTTGTCGATCCGTGTGGGACTCTGAGCATCCTATCCGGGGATCGCGCCATGCAGGTCTTTATCAAGAAATGGGGCAACAGCGCCTCGGTCCGCATTCCGGCGACGGTGATGGCGGCGGCTTCGATCCGTATCGACCAGGCGGTGGACGTTCGCGAGGAGAACGGCCAGATCATCATCGAGCCGATCCGAGCGCCAGAATACGATCTCAATGCGATGCTGGCCGAGATGGAGCCGGAGACCTTCCACGAAGACGTCGACTTCGGCGCGCCCATCGGCAAGGAGGTCTGGTGACAGCGCGCTACGTGCCCGACGCCGGAGACATCGTCTGGCTTCAGTTCGATCCTCAGGCCGGACACGAACAGGCGGGGCGCCGTCCGGCGCTGGTGCTGTCGCCCGCGTCCTACAACGGCAAGCGCGGCATGATGGTCTGCTGCCCGATGACGAGCCGGATCAAGGGTTATGTCTTCGAGGTGGTTGTACCCGGCGCGGAGCCCAGCGCGGTCCTCGCGGATCAGGTGAAGAGCCTGGACTGGGTGGCGCGCCGCGCGACGCGCAAGGCCGTGGCGCCGCCCGCCGTGCTCGCCGAGGTGCGGGCGAAGTTGAAGGCGTTGCTCGATGTCTGAGCGGGACCAACGTGCCAGCCCGTGACAGAACGCCGCGCGCCGTTCATAACCCGGACGTTCAGCCTCCATTCAGCCGGGGTCCTTTAGACCGGTCAGCATGAAACCGATCCGCGCCCTCATCGTCGCCGCCGCGCTGGCCGCCGTCCTTCCAGACGCCGCCTTCGCGCAACGCCGTCCGGACTCGCTGGGCGCCGACTGGCGTCAGCAGCAAGACCAGGCGCGCGGCGGCGTGCAGTCGGGGCGCCTCGTGCCGCTATCGCGGGTGATCGAGATGATCGGCCGCCGGGTGCCCGGGCGGGTGCTGGACGCCGGCCTCGAAGGCGGCAACTACCGGGTGCGCTGGGCTGCGGCCGACGGTCGCCGCATCGACTTCATCGTCGACGCCCAGACCGGCCAGATCCTCAGCGGCGGCTAATAAGGACTTCACGTCATGCGCATCCTGCTCGTCGAGGACGATCCCGACCTGACGCGCCAGCTGAAGCTGGCCCTGGCTGACGCCGGCTACGCCGTCGACCACGCCCCCGACGGCGAGGAAGCCCAGTATCTGGGCGAGAACGAGCCCTATGACGCGGTGATCCTGGACCTTGGCCTGCCCAAGGTGGACGGCGTGTCGGTGCTGGAGCGCTGGCGGCGCGGTAATGTCACCACGCCCGTGCTGATCCTGACCGCGCGCGGCGCCTGGAGCGACAAGGTCGCCGGCTTCGACGCGGGCGCCGACGACTATCTGGCCAAGCCGTTCCATACCGAGGAGCTGCTGGCCCGCCTGCGCGCGCTGCTGCGCCGCTCGGCCGGCCACGCCGCGCCGTCGCTGTCGTGCGGCGCGCTGCGCCTGGACCCGCGCGCCGCCCGCGCCAGCGTCAATGGCGAGCCGCTGCGCCTGACCTCGCTGGAATACCGCCTGTTGCACTACATGATGATGCACCAGGGCCGGGTGATCGGCCGCACCGAGCTGGTCGAGCACCTGTACGACCAGGACTTCGACCGCGACTCCAACACCATCGAGGTGTTCGTCGGCCGGCTGCGCAAGAAGATCGGGCCGGACCGGATCGAGACGGTGCGGGGGCTCGGCTATCGCCTGACGCCGCTGGCCGGCGAGACCGAGGCGGCGTGATCCGGCTGCCGGCGGGGCTGCGCTGGCCGGCCGGAGTGGTCCGTCCGGGCCGCTCCCTGACCCTGCGCCTGATCTGGCTGGCCACGGCCTGGATCGCCGCGGCGCTGGTCCTGACCGGCTATGTGCTGACCTCGCAGTTCCAGGAGTCCGGCCTGCGCCGGCTCAGCGG
>NCDQ01000683.1 GCA_002280275.1 Caulobacter vibrioides
CGCGGCCACGAGGGCCGCCGCTTCAGTGTCGACGAGACCCTTGATCATGCGCAGGCCCAGGCGAACTGCCCAACGATCTTCCCGGCCGGCAGGCTCCAGGGTGCAGTCCCATCGCGAGCGGTTGACGCAGACGGGTCTGACTTCGACGCCGTGCTCAACTGCGTCGCGGACGATCTGCGAGACACCGTAGAAGCCCATGGGCTGAGAATTGAGCAGGGCGGCGCAGAAGGCGTCGGGGTGGTGACATTTGAGCCAGGATGAGGCGTAGGCCAAAATCGCGAAGGATGCCGCGTGGCTTTCAGGAAATCCGTAGGACCCAAACCCTTCCAGCTGAGAGAAGGTTTTCTCAGCGTATTCAGGCTCGTAGCCGCGAGCGACCATACCACCGATCAACTTGTCCCGAAAATGGCTGACCCCGCCGGTCATTTTGAACGTCGCCATAGCTCGCCGCAGCTGATCGGCCTCGCCCGGCGTAAAACCCGCGCACTCAATGGCCACGCGCATGGCCTGCTCCTGGAAGAGCGGCACACCGAGGGTCTTGCCCAAGACCTTCTCAAGCTCCGGCGTGGGGTAGCTGACCGGCTCAAGACCTTCGCGTCGGCGCAGATAGGGATGGACCATGTCGCCCTGGATCGGGCCAGGCCGGACGATCGCCACCTGAATGACCAGGTCGTAGAAGCTGCGCGGCTTGATGCGCGGCAGCATGGCCATCTGAGCCCGGCTCTCGATCTGGAAGACGCCCAGGGTGTCGGCCTTGCGGATCATCGCGTAGGTGCGTGGATCCTCTGATGGGATAGTGGCCAGCTGAAGATGCACGTCTTTGTGCTGGGCGAGCAGGTCTAGACCCTTCTTCAGGCAGGTCAGCATGCCCAAGGCGAGCACGTCCACCTTCATGAATTTCAACTCGTCGATATCGTCCTTATCCCATTCAATTATCTGGCGTTTTTCCATCGCCGCCGGCTCGATTGGCACCAGCTCGTCAAGGCGATCTTCGGTCAACACAAAGCCACCGGGATGTTGGCTGAAGTGCCGTGGCGTATTGAGCAGCTGCTGGGCCAGCTCCAAGGTCAGGCGCAGACGCCGATCCGACAGGTCCATGCCCAGGTC
>NCDQ01000684.1 GCA_002280275.1 Caulobacter vibrioides
CCTGGCCTCGGAGCGAAGTAGGCGACTGGAAGCCAGCCGTCTCGATAGCGCTCCAAAGAACCCCGCATTCAGCCAAGTGCGTTTGTCTGCCAGCGTGCCAACCTGGCCGTTGCGAGAAGAAGGACCTTCCCCGGGGCTGAGAAGCGTCACGTTCCATCTGCCGCCACGTCGGACAAGACCTCGCCTCGCAAGAGTCGCCCCTCTGAAATCCGGCGCGATAGCAGGTCGATAAACGCCGCATAACGCTCCTGCCCCTTTGCGCTCGCGGCCCTATCCTCGACCGAAGACATGGCTGGCGTGACCTTCAACCAGGTTTTCACGAACAGACCGATTGCCTCGTTGGCGATGGTTACGTCCCGCTCCAGCCGATCCAATTGCCGCGACATTCGATCAAGACGTCGGAAGAGCGCCGCTTCTCCGGCCTCTGCGCTATCGGGCGAGAGGTAAGCCTCCAGCGCGGCGCGCACGATCTCCGATTTCTGCCGGCGTGTACGCCGGGCTCTTTCATCCAGCACTCTTATGGTGTCGCTGGTCAGGAAGACCTTCGTGGGGATCTTCATGCGTCGTCACCGAGCGGTATGCCGTCATCGCGGTCCATGGCCGCCTGGCGCGCCGCGCCTGTGAATCGACGCTGCAGCTCCCTACCCTGCTGCGCCTCATCGCCTTCACCGTCGCCGACAATCTCGATTTCATCATCAAGCGTCGCCGGCGCCGCCTCAGCGACGTCAAGTTCGGGCTCCCGTTTGAGACCGCCTTCATCCAATTGGGCCGAGCACGAAATAACCGGCGGCACGCCGTTTTCCACAGTGGCTGCCGTCCAGTCTTCGGCGATGGGTGACCGCGGCACGCCCGCCTTGGCGTCAAACACACACACACGATCCGCCAAACGTGCGTCTGCATAGTAGCGGATCTTGGTGGCCCGGATTGGCGGAGCCCCCGCCACCAACACGACCGCTTCATGCGCCGGAAGCTGCATCACTTCACCCGGCGTCAGCAATTGACGCGCCGTCTCCTGGCGGGAGACCATTAGGTGGCCGAGCCACGGTGACAGGCGATGGCCCGCGTAGTTGGCCATGGCTCTCATCTCCGTTGCAGTACCGAGCGTGT
>NCDQ01000685.1 GCA_002280275.1 Caulobacter vibrioides
TCTGTGGCCCTGGGCCCTGATGACCCTGGCCTATCTGTCGGCCTTCGGATCGCTGTGGCTGGTGCGGATCCGCGCCCTGGTCTGGCGGCGCAAGGCCCGGGCGCTGGCGCTTCGCCTGGCTGAAAACTAGAGGCGGAGCGCTGAAATGGATTTCGACGCCGGAAAATACGCGATCTACATCTGGCCGGCCTTCGGGATCACGGTCAGCGCCTTTGCCTGGATGATCGTCGACAGCCTGGCCCAGGCCCGTCGCTGGAAGGCTGAGCTCGCCCGGCTGCAGGCCGAGCTGGAGGCGCGCCCGTGAAGCGCTGGCTGGCCTTCGCGCCGCTGATCGTGCTGGCGCTGCTGGCGCTGCTGTTTGCGGGCTATGCCCTGAAGCGCGATCCCAATGTCCAGCCCCAGGCCATGGTCGGCAAGCCGATGCCGCCCCTGACCCTGCCCGAGCTGTCGACCGGCGCGGCGACCTCGCTGGCCAGCGTTGCGCAAGGCGGGCCGGTACTGATCAACTTCTTCGCCTCGTGGTGCGCCCCCTGCGAGATCGAGCACCCGCAGCTGATGGCGCTGAACGCCCAGGGCGTGAAGGTGATCGGCGTCGCCTACAAGGACGCCCCGCCCAACACCCAGGCCTTCCTGACAAGGCTGGGCGATCCGTTCGCGGCGCGGCTGGTCGACCGTGATGGCGCTGCGGGGCTGGAATTTGGCGTCACGGGCGTGCCGGAGACCTATCTGGTCGGCTCGAACGGCGTGATCCTGGCCAAGCATACCGGGCCGCTGACGCCGGATGCGGCCGAGGAGCTGCTGGCCAAGGCGCGCTAGGCCACCTGGAGGTGCGCTGACACGTCGCGGCGTTTTTGCGTTAACCCGACGTTGACCATGCTCGCAGACTTTCAGTTAACCATGTTAGACTTCGAGTCATGAGCACCGTCCGTCCCGCCGGCTGGCCTTCAGCCCCCGCGCAACCCGCCTCGACATCCCCGTCGGGCGGCGCGGCCACGCGTTCGGCTTTCTTCCAGGCGGCTCTCGGCGACGCCGCGCCCACGCGTCCGACCCAGGCCGCCGCCGCGGTGCAGATGCAGACCCAGGCCCAGCCGCAACGCCAGGCTCC
>NCDQ01000686.1 GCA_002280275.1 Caulobacter vibrioides
TGGGCCCGCCAGGGCGCGGACCTGGCCGACGCCTTTTCCGAGACGGTCGGGGCGGGTCTGGCGGCGGTGGACCTGGAGCCTCGGGACATCGAGACCGGCCATGTGGGCAATTTCGTCGGCGACCTGTTCGCCGGCCAGGGCTTGCTCGGCGGCTTTTTCGGCCTGGTGCATCCCGACTTCGACGGCCTGCCCACCTCCCGGCACGAGGCGGCCTGCGCCTCAGGCAGCGTCGCCATCCTGGCGGCCACCGCCGAGCTGGAGGCCGGTCGCTATGACCTGGCCTGCGTCGTGGGGTTGGAGCAGATGCGGAACGTGTCTGGCCAGCAGGCGGCGCAGAACCTCGGGGCGGCGGCCTGGACCGGCCATGAATTCCAGGACGCCACCTTCCTCTGGCCCAGGGCCTTTTCCGACCTGGCCGATGAGTATGAGCGCCGCTACGGCCTCGATTCCGCGCACCTGATGCGTATCGCCCAGATCAATTTCGAGAACGCCAAGCGCAATCCCAACGCCCAGACGCGGCAGTGGGCCTTCGGCGAGGACAGCTTCACCCTGGACGACGTCGCCAACCCGGTGGTGGAGGGCCGCACGCGCAAGCAGGACTGTGGTCAGGTGACCGACGGGGCGGCCGTGGTCTTCCTGGCGTCCGACCGCAAGGCCGCCGAATACGCCGCCCGCCGGGGGATCCCCCTGGAGAGCCTCGCCCAGATCAAGGGCTGGGGCCATCGCTCGGCGCCCATCTCCTATGACGCCAAGGTCCGCGCCAGCGCTGATCAGCCCTATGTCTTTCCCCAGGTCCGCCGGGCCATCGAGGACGCCCGCCGTCGGGCTGGCGTCACGGCGCTTGACCAGATCGACGTGGTCGAGACCCACGACTGCTTCACCATCACCGAATACATGGCCATCGATCATCTGGGCCTGACGGCGCCCGGCGAGGCCTGGAAGGCGGTGGAGTCTGGGATGATCGAGATTGGCGGCGCCCTGCCGGTCAATCCATCGGGCGGGCTGATCGGCCTCGGCCATCCTGTAGGCGCCACAGGCGTGCGCATGGCGCTGGACGCTTGCAAGCAGGTCACCGGCCAGGCGGGCGACTATCAGGTGGAGGGG
>NCDQ01000687.1 GCA_002280275.1 Caulobacter vibrioides
TCGACGATCGCGGCAAGACCAAGCTGTCGATGAAGGTTGTCGACCAGGAAACTGGCGAAGACCTGTCCAAGAAGGAAGCTGCGGCCGAAGAGGCGTAAGCCTTTTCAGCCCGGTTTTTCCGGACGGAATGCAGCGGGCGGCTTCGAAAGGGGCCGCCCGTTTTGCGTTTGGGGGTGACTTGCTCAACCCTTAGGCCTTGCCGCTACGCTTTCGTTGCGACACGGTCGCCGTGACGAAACACTAGGCGGGAAGTTTGGACAGTCTGTTAGCGCACGCCGGATGGATCGCAGCAGGACTGCTTTCAGCCGGTATCGCGATCATCCTGAAGATCAAGGCTCGCGCGCTCCATGTCCGCGCGGCCGGTGAGCGTCCGCGAACCCAGGCGGGACGCCGGGTCAAGCTCCAGGCCGAGATCGCTTCGCGTACGGTGCTTCTGCCCCTCGCCGTTATGGTCTTCGCCTTCGCTGCTGTCCTGCCGCCACCAGCGGTTCAGCACGTATCGGGCAAGCCGGTCGAGGTGCGCTCTTGGAGTCGCCTGGTGGTTATGCCGGACGGTGGCTACTATACCTTTTCCTGCGGGAAGCGGGGTTCGCGGTGCTCAGACTCAGATATGGAGGCTTGGGATCGACTGCCACGCTGGCCAGAGCCCAATCATGTGGAGATGCTGGTCTCCGGCCACGAACTCAACAGCCTCAAGATGGATGGGCAGATCATTGTTGATCGTCCGCCCAACGATCAGCGAGCGGGCTTTGTCTTCATCGGCCTATTATTGCTTGCGTACGCAATCGCCACGATATCGCGCCGACACTTCAAGCTAAAGAAGATCCCCTCGCGGGAATGACGGCAATCTCGAGCCTGTCGCCCGCCGACCTCCAGGGTCGGTGCGATCCTTACATCTCTTGGAGGCTGCAGCGTGCCGGTCTGTCCAGGTTGGTCAAGGACTGGTCTTCGACCGGCCGCGTCGCGGCGGCCCGCAGGGCCGTCCTTGAGCAACCTGGACAGACCGGCGATCGTCTCGCCGTGAGATGTAAGGATGGCTGTGCCCGCGAGGGCTGACGGTTGGCGCGCGCGTTGGCCGGGGTGGGTTTCCCCCTCCTCGACCA
>NCDQ01000688.1 GCA_002280275.1 Caulobacter vibrioides
CATGGCCCGATCCTCGTCGTCCAGCACCGCATGGGCGCCGACCAGGGAGGCGATCACATGGCCCCGGTCGATGTCGCCGACCAGCACCACCGGCACGTCCGCCGCGCGGGCGAAGCCCATGTTGGCGATGTCTCCGGCGCGCAGGTTCGTCTCGGCCGGACTGCCCGCGCCCTCGACGATCACCAGATCCGCCTCGGCCTGAAGACGGCGGAAGCTGTCCAGAACCACGTCGAGCAGGGCGACCTTGCGGTCTTGATAGCCCGCCGCCTGCCACACGCCTTCGACCTGACCGCGCACGACCAGCTGGGCGCCCGTGTCGCTCTGCGGCTTCAGCAGGACAGGGTTCATGTCGACGGTCGCGGGCGTGCGGCAGGCCAGCGCCTGAAGCGCCTGGGCGCGGCCGATCTCGCCGATGCGCCCCTCAGGATCGGGCGCAGTGACGGCGGCGTTGTTGGACATGTTCTGCGGTTTGAACGGCCGCACTGTCAGGCCGCGATTGGCGAAGACGCGGCACAGACCGGCGACCAGCACCGACTTGCCCACGTCCGAGCCGCAGCCCTGGATCATCAGCGCGGCCATGCGAAGCCCCCGCCGATCAGCAGCATCAGCAACAGGGCGCAGGCGACGCCGTAAACCTTCAGCCCGCGTTTCAGATCATGGGCGGACGGCGGCGCCCAGTCGCCGAAGACAGGTCGGTCGGTCATGACGCCGTCATAGCGGACCGGCCCGCCCAGTCGAACCCGCAGCGCGCCCGCCATGGCCGCCTCGGGCCACCCGGCGTTGGGCGAGGCGTGCGTGCCCGCATCGCGCCACATGATGCGCCAGCCGCCCGCGCCGCCCAGGGCGATCAGGGCGCCCGCGATCCGCGCGGGTATCCAGTTCATCACGTCGTCCGCGCGCGCCGCGGCCCAGCCGAAGGCTCGCCAGCGCGGCTCCATATGGCCGATCATGCTGTCGGCGGTGTTGATGGCCTTATAGACGAACAGCCCCGGCAGGCCGCCGATCACGAACCAGAAGACCGGCGCGACCACGCCGTCGCAGAAGCTCTCGGCCAGGCTTTCCAGGGCGGCGGTCGCGATCTCGTTCTCGTCCATCGCCTCGAC
>NCDQ01000195.1 GCA_002280275.1 Caulobacter vibrioides
GGTGTGAAGGCGTCGATAGCCTGGGCGATGGTCTTCCAAAGCTGTTCGACGGTTCGGGCGGCGGCCTTGCGCAGCAGGGCCTTGAGGCACCGGACGGCCTGGCCAAGCCGCACGCCCACGTGATGTTGACGACGCGCGAGGTTGTCCCGGAGGGGCCGGGCGCGCCGGGCGCTTTCGGCAAGAAGGACCGCGAGTGGAACAGCACCGACCTTTTGACCGACTGGCGCGAGCGCTGGGCTGAGCATGTGACCGAGCGCCTGGCCGAACTCAACATCGATGCGCGGATCGATCACCGGACGCTGGAGGCGCAGGGCATCGACCTGGAGGGCCTTCCCGTAAACTCTGCGCCAAAAGTGACGCTAAGAAAGTCGTGGAATTTCAATGTGTTGTGCGACCATGGAGGCATAGCGCATTGATTTATAATGACATTCAGCTGTTTCAGCCCGTCAGCTTCAAGCGACCGCTGACGTCGGCAATCCGAGCAGAGCGGATCGGTTAACACCCCGCTCAAAGGTCATGACCCCGCGAAGGTTGATATGCTCATGCCCGATCGACGTGATGTGGGCGAGGACGCCATTGGAAAAGATACCAGGGTCCCGGTCCTACTGCCGACCGATGGGTCTATCCCCGCAAAGGTCCCAAACGCGACATAGGATTTTCGACAACATATTGAATAGTATGTCGATATCCGAATTTTCTTCCCCCCAAAGCCGCGTCGTTTTAGGCGCCGATTTTTAGGGGGAGGATTCCGAACGTATCGACCAGCTTGTCGTAGAACGAGCGGATGTGCGCCCGGACCGTCTCCTGAAACACGACATTGGCCGATGACGCGGCGAGATGCAGGCCGCTGAACAGCGTGAGCGGGCCGGTGCATTTCTCAGGTCGCCGCCATCCCCGGCTAGACAGCCCGATATCCCAGCTCGAGCTCTCGATGCCAGCAAGTTCGGCGCGGCTGCAATCCGCCGATGCCGTTGAAAAAGCGGCTGGCTGCTGAAGGCGTGCGCTGGCGTGGTCAGGCTGTGACGGGCTTCGTGATGCTTCGGGCCTTCAGGTGAGTGCCGGGGCGATCTGCAACTGGATTTTGCGCAGGTTATGAGCGGTGGCGGCGAGTAGGAACTCGTTGGGTGCGCCGCACGGACCGCGAAGGCGCAGCCGGTCCAGCCCGAGGATGCGCTTGAGGTGGGCGAACAGCATCTAGAGTTTCTTCCGCTCGCGCGGGGAGGTTACGTAGGCGTCGATCGTGGCGATGTCGCGGGAGATGTCCCTAGACTCCTTTTAGATGGAATGGGTCACCTTCCGAGCCGGCTCCTTCGGGCAGCAGCCGGGCGTCAGCGCGCAGGCGTCCCAATCGATCTTGGAGGCACGATACCGATAGGACCGGGCGGGTGTCGGGGTCATCGGCGCGGAAGGCTCGCCGATATTGCTTCAGGTCCTTGCCGCCCGGATAGCGATATAGGTCGGCGGCGGATCATAGGTGGGGTTGTCTCGGGAGACGGTCCCGCCGGTCCGGCCAGACTTGTCGACGGTCGGGATGTGGGCGCGATCCCATGGTGGTTGACCAGCCATTCCAGCGTCTCGTTCGAGCTATAGCCGGTGTCGGCGGCAAGGCGGTCGGGGTGGAGATCATGCCTCTCCTGAACCCGTTCGATCATGGTGCGGACCGCGGTCAGCTCGGCCGGCCGTGCCGCGGCGGACGTCTCTACATCGACGATCATTCAAGACCTTCGCCAGCTTGAGTTGATGGGGGGGCGGAAGAGGGGCGTCAACTCAGCGCTGCGATCGTCCTCACCTTTGGCGCGCGAGCGCGGTCCAGACGCTCGCGGAGCGCCTTGGACCTTCGGGAGGCCGGCGGATGAGTCGACGATGCGGAGCGATCGACCAGGACAAGCAGAACGCCATTCTTGAGGCGGCGCTTGATGTTGCGGGAAGCGCAAGGCCGTCCCTGGCCGCGATCGCCAGCACGGCGCCGGTATCACGCCAGACCGCTCATAAGCAGTTCGGCGGCGCGCCTGGCCTGAAGCGCGCGGTTCTCAACTGGTGCCGAGCAGCGCTCCGCGACCCACTCGTCGCCGCTTTCGCGCTGATGCGGCTTCCGCCTGGGCGGCTGCTGTTGCCTGATTTCAGGCAGGGTAGAGTGCCTTTCGACTTGGCGCAGTTATCCTGTCGGCACCACGGCCAGGTCGAGCGGATGAACCTCACGATCAAGGAAGCCACCGTCAAACGCTTCCGCTACGACAGCCACGATCAGCTGCGCATGCACCTCGCCGACTTCATGGCCGCCTACAACTTCGCTCGCAGGCTCAAGACCCTCAACGGCCTAACGCCCTACGAATACATCGCCAAAAAATTGGGTTTCAGAGCCAGAGCGATCCATCCTCGATCCGATCCACAAGATGCCGGGACTGAACGCTGGAACAAGGCCAACGAACTCTTCGCGGCCGCCTGACGTCTCGAAGGGCGGACCGTCGAGGAAACTTCACAGTCCGCCCATCTGGCGCATTGTCAGTTGCGTATTATATCAGGGTCGCTGTTCGTTCCCCCGCGCTGAGGTTTGCCCATGATCGCCCACTTCAAGATCGCCGCCGCTGGTATGGTCCTGTCCGCCGTTATGGCCTCTGGTGCGTGGTCGAAGACCGGAGAGGCGAAGGCGCCCGCAGTGCCCGCGTCTGCAACTCCGGCCGTGAGCGAGGATGTCGCCCGCTTCAAGATCGGCTCGCTGGAAGCGATTTCCCTGCGTGACGGCGGTCTGACCGTTCCCAACGACAACAAGGTCCTCGGCGTCGGCCGCACGCCGGAAGAGGTCGCCGCCGTCCTGACCGGAGCTGGCGCGCCAGGGGAGACCATCAGCTTGTCGATCCAGCCGCTGCTGGTCCGCACGGGCGAGCGTCTGGTCCTGATCGACACAGGCGTCGGCTCGGGCATGGGCGGCGCGGGTGGCAAGCTGCATTCCAGCCTGACCGCCGCCGGCGTCGATCCGGCGGACATCACCGAAATCCTGATTTCGCACAGCCACGGCGACCACGTCGGCGGCCTCGTCGGGGCCGACGGGAAGTTGCTTTTCCCCAATGCCGTGATCCGCATCGAAGCCAACGAGTGGGATTTCATGCAGGCCAACGCCGAGCTGAAGTCGGTGGTCGACGCCATCCTCCCCAAGATCCAGGTCTTCCGCTACGGCTCCGAAGTCGCGCCGGGCATCACGGCGGTCGAGATCGCCGGGCATACGCCGGGCCATTCGGGCTTTGAGATCGTCTCGGGAGCGGAAAAGCTGCTCTATATCGGCGACGCCATGCACTCTTCGATCATCTCGGTGCAGAAGCCGGACTGGCAAATCCAGTTCGACAACGACGCGCCTGTCGCCACCGCCAGCCGCATTGCCCTGGACGAACGCGCTGCCGCCAACAACTTGCGACTCTACGGCTATCACTTCGCCTATCCGGGCGTGGGTCGCATCGAAAAGACCGGCGACACCTATCGCTGGGTCCCGGAAGCCGCCCCGGCCAACTGAGGCCGGCGGTCATGACCTGAGGGGGGCGGGCCGTCATAAGGCCCGCTTTCCCACGCCCGATCCCGGTCTGGCGCGTGAAGTTCACTACGGACGATGCGTGGACCGCCGTTGAGATCGCCCTTCCATTCGGGGAGGGGCCGGGCCGCATCATGTTGAAGAGACCAGAAGGTCCAAGCGCCACAGCGCCAAATACAAGATCGACCGCGCCATGGGTGAAAACCTGTGGGGCCGTGCCAAGAGCCCGTTCCTACTGGCCTCGCCCAACGCCTATAACGCGCTGGGCGTCGGCACGACACAGCTGCACAACAAGACCGTAGTCTATAACCACAAGCGCCACGGCAAGTTCGCCCTGGGCGGCCGCACCTATGATTTCCGCATGAAACCCGCCTTCCCCAAGAAGCTCAGCCGGGAGTTCCTGTTGGTCGATCTGGTCAACAATCTCGACCAGCTCGGCGAAGACCCCCGGGAGGTCCTGGAGCGCGTCAAGGATCGCCTGTCCTCGAGCGACACGGCACGCCTGAAGAAGGCCGCCCAGACCTATGGCTCCGAACGGGCCAAGAAGTTCTTCGCTCGCGCCCTCGCCGAGGTCGGAGTCCAGGATGCCGCCTGATTTCCTGCACAACCATCGCCAGTTCGGCGACCTGATCCGCATCGTCGGCGCCAACGAGAAGATCGAGCCGGCCCTGATCGAGAAGGACTACTGGATCATGCAGAGCCTTTACGGCCTGCAGCAGATGGGCCTCACCTTCGAGCTGAAGGGCGGCACTTCCCTCTCCAAAGGCTATTGCTTCATCAACCGGTTCTCCGCGGATATCGACAACCCGGCCCAAGTGAAATCGCTTGAGCAGTAGCGGACGCTAGGGCCCAGCCTTTCCAGGCAACTCGGAAAACGGCGCACCTCATGGCGGACTGATTTCAGTTGGACGGCTTATGAGTTTCAGATAGACAAGACTTCAGTTTCAATTAGACGTCACTTGGACTTCAGTGTTCATGTATCCTCGCCATGCCATCGACCGGATCCGCGAAGCCCTGAGCGACACCCGGGTGGTGCTGCTGGCGGGGCCTCGCCAAGCGGGAAAGACGACCTTGGCCCGCTCGCTCGCCGAAGCCGGCCGCACCTATCTGACCCTGGACGACGCGACCACTCTCTCGGCTGCCAAGGCCGACCCCGCCGGCCTGGTGCGCGGCCTAGACAAAGCTGTCATCGATGAAGTGCAGCGGGCACCCGATCTGCTTCTAGCGATCAAGGACAGCGTTGATCGGGACACCCGTCCGGGTCGCTTCCTCCTGACCGGCTCAGCCAATCTAATGACCCTGCCGCGCGTGGCCGACTCCCTGGCAGGCCGCATGGAAACCATCCGCCTGATGCCTCTGGCGCAGTCGGAGATCCTGGGACAGCCGGCGTCACGGTTTCTCGCATCCCTGTTCGCGGGCCAGGCACCGCCGCCAGGCCCGCCTCGCCTAGGCGCGGACCTGATCGACCTGGTCCTGGCGGGCGGCTATCCCGAGGCCCTCGCGCGTAAGACCTGGGCTCGCCGACAGGACTGGTACGCTAATTATATCGAGGCCGTGGTCGGGCGCGACGTGCGCGACATCGCCAATATCGACCAACTTGACCGTATGCCGCGCCTGCTACGCGCCCTGGCCGAGCACTCGGGACAGCTGATTAATCACGCCGGCGTCGGCGCCAGTCTCGATCTCAACCATGTGACGACGCAAAAATACACCGGCGTCTTTGAGCAGCTGTTCCTCGTGCGCACCCTGCCGCCTTGGCACAACAACGCCCTCAAACGGCTGACTAAGAAGCCCAAACTGCACTTCCTCGACTCAGGCTTGCTCGCGGCGCTGAGGGGCCTGACCCCCGAACGCGTAGCCGCGGACCGATCAAATTTCGGTGCGGTGCTCGAGACCTTCGTCTTCGCCGAAGTGCTCAAACTGACTGGGTGGAGCGACGAGCGCTTCTCGCTAAGCCATTTTAGAGACAAGGAGCAGGACGAGGTCGATATCGTCCTAGAAGATCGACAGGGCAAGATCGTCGGCTTGGAGGTCAAGGGATCAGCGACGGTGCGCAGCGAGGATTTCGCGGGCCTGCGCAAACTGGCGCAGGCTGCGGGTG
>NCDQ01000196.1 GCA_002280275.1 Caulobacter vibrioides
ATCCGGTGGTGTTTGATCCGCCAAAAATATCTAGAACGACATCCTCCTCATCGGTCAGCATCTTGATAAAAAACGCAGGGAGGTCGGAAGGGAATCGCGCCGGATGGCGTTCGAACTCAACAAGGAAGATCGCGGCGTCAACCGCAAACGCGTGCAGCGGCTCATGCGCGTGATGGGGATCGATCCCTATGAAGCGCTGGTGCTGCCCCGGTTCGCTGCGCTGCTACTGACCATTCCTCTGCTGACCTTCGTGGCGACCATCGCCGGCCTCGCCGGCGGGATCCTGGTCGTTTGGAGCGTGCTGGACCTGTCGCCCACCTTCTTCCTCCAGCGGATCGTCGACTATGTCGGCGCCACCCACTTCTGGATCGGTCTGTCCAAGGCGCCGGTGATGGCCATGGTGATCGCCGCGATCGGCTGCCGCCAGGGCATGGAGGTCGGCAACGACGTCGAATCCCTGGGGCGTCGCGTCACCGCCTCGGTGGTTCACGCGATCTTCGCGATCATCCTGATCGATGCGGTCTTCGCCCTGATCTACATGGAGCTGGACATATGACCGGCCCCGCCCTTTTCCCGCCGCCCGGCGAGGCGCCGGACACGGACAAGTATCCGATCGAGATTCGCGGCTTGGTCACGCGGTTCGGGGACAACGTCATCCACGACGGCTTGGACCTGAAGGTCGAGCAGGGCGAAATCCTGGGGGTCGTCGGCGGTTCCGGCTCCGGCAAGTCGGTCTTGCTCAACAGCATCATCGGTTTGAAGACGCCGGATGACGGCCATGTCCGCCTGTTCGGCGGCGACATGCGCACCGCGTCCCGCCGGCGTTGGTCATCGGTTGAGCGCCGCTGGGGCGTGCTGTTCCAGCAGGGCGCGCTGTTTTCGAACCTGACGGTGCGCGAGAACGTCGCCGCGCCGCTATACGAACATACGCAGCTGCCGCGCGGAGAGGTCGAGGCGATCGCGGACCTCAAGATCGCGATGGTGGGCCTGCCCGCCCGCGCCGCGACCTTGAAGCCCGCCGAACTATCGGGCGGAATGCGCAAGCGCGCCGGCCTGGCGCGCGCGCTCGCCATGGACCCGGAACTGCTGTTTCTGGACGAGCCCACCGCCGGCCTTGATCCCATCGGGGCCCAGGCCTTTGACGCCTTGATCAAGGATCTTTCCGACAGTCTTGAGCTGACCGTCTTCATGATCACCCACGACCTGGACAGCCTTTACACGATCACCGATCGCGTGGCCGTGTTGGCCGACAAGAAGGTGATCACCGTGGCGCCGGTTAGCGAGCTCGAGCGTTCAGACCATCCCTGGATCAAGCAATACTTCCTGGGCCCCCGAGGGCGCGCCGCCGGCGCCGCCAAGGACCACGCCAAGTCGAGGACCGACGACTGATGGAAAGAAACGCCAACTACGCCCTGGTTGGGGCCATATCGCTGGCGCTCTTCATGGGCCTGGTGATCTTCGCCTTCTGGCTGGCCAAGCTGAGCTTCAACCGCGACTACGACATCTACGACGTCCTATTCATCGGTCCGGTGCGCGGCCTCTCGCAGGGCGGCGAGGTGCATTTCAACGGCATCAAGGTCGGCGAAGTCACCCAGATCGAGCTCGACAAGGCCGACACGAACCGCGTGATCGCACGGGTGCGGGTGACGTCGGACGTGCCGATCAAGGTCGACAGCTACGCCACGCTGGAACCGCAGGGCATCACCGGCGTGAACTATGTGCAGATCACGGCGGGCTCGCCGAGCCAGGAGCTGCTGAAGGATACGGTGAAGAACGGCAAGGTGCCCGTGCTTCGAACCCAGCGCAGCGCGCTCTCCGACCTTCTGGAAGGCGGCGGGACCGTGCTGACCCGGACCATCGAGGCGCTCGATCGCGTCAATCGCGTCTTATCGGACCGGAACATCAAGAGCTTCGGCGCGACGATGACCAACGTCCAGTCCGTCACCCAGGAACTGCGGGACCGCAAGGCGATCTTCGCTGACGCCCAGAAAGCGCTGCAGAGCATCGACCAGACGGCCCAGTCGATCACCGAGCTTTCGAACAGCGCCAATGGACTCGTCGAGGGGGACGCCAAGCGCACCCTGGCGGAGCTTGGCGAGGCTGCGGCCGAACTGAAAGCCACGGCGAAAGACGCGCGCGGCATGGTCTCCAAGCTGGAAGGCCCGACCAGCGACTTCGCGACCACCGGCCTGCCGCAGCTTTCTTCGGCCATCGTCACCCTACAGTCCGCCGCCGAGTCCCTGGACCGCCTGGTCGGCGACATCGAACAAAACCCCCGCGGCGTTGTCGGCAAGGCGCCCGCCAAGGAAGTGGAGGTGAAACCGTGAACCCGATCAACCGCAAGACGCCGCGCGCGGTCGCCAAGATCGTCGCCGCCGCCGCCCTCGCCCTGAGCCTTTCGGCCTGCATCAGCGTCTTCCCGGAGAGCGAGCCGGCGACGCTCTATCGTTTCGGCGGGGCGGAGGTCAGCGCCCCCAAGGGTCCCCAGGGCCCGGCTCTGGGCGTGCTGAAGGCGCCGACGGTGTTCACCCGAGCTTCGGCCGGCGATCGCCTGCTGACGAGCGCCCAGGGCGAGGTCGCCTATATCGCCGGCGCGCGGTGGGTCTCGCCTGCGTCTGTCCTGTTTGACGAGGCTGTCGCCAGCGCCTTCCAGGCCGACACCGGCCGGGCGAGGCTGATCGGACGAGGCGAGATCGCGAAGGCCGACCTTGTGTTGCGCCTGGAAGTCCGCACGTTCGAGGCCCAGTACGTCAACGGGCTCAAGGCCGCGCCAGAGGTGCTCGTTCGCGTACGTGGCGTGCTCAACAAGAACCAGGACCGGTCATTGGTCAGCGACCGGGTGTTCGAGGCCCGCGTAAAGGCCGCCGACAACCGCGTCTCGGCGATCGTTCCCGCCTATGACCAGGCGACCGCCAAGGTGCTGGGCGAGGTCGTGGCCTGGGTCAACGCCGGCGGGGCGGCGAGCCAGAACTAGAGGGCCTCGAGAGGCTCGGTGACGGCGCCATAGCCTGCGTCTTCGGGAATGCGCAGGACCGCGCCGTCGACCCAGGGCTCGACCGTCACCAGAGGACGGGTCGTAGAGCGCGCCACGGCGTCGGAGGGGTCCTGGCTCTCGGCGAGCAACTGCAGATTCATCCGTGTGGGGAAGATAACCTTGCGCTCGCCCGAGGCCGCCAGCTCCAGCGCCCTTGTCGGCGCGATCCACTCGGCGTCCACCGCCTCGTGGCCATCACAGATCGCCTGCTGAGCCAGCGGCGCGTGAGCGACGTAGAACCAGGTGTCGAAACGCTTGGGCATCAGCTTGGGCGTGATCCAGCGGGCAAAGATCGTCAGGGCCGAAAGGTCGAGCTTCAGACCCAGGTCCTCGACCACGTCGATGAAGGCCACCTTGTCCTCAGCGACCGCAGCGCGGATGTCCTTGGCCGCTTCACCGGCATAGAAGGCCCCGTCGCGGTCCCTGGCCAGCAGGATGCCGGCCTCCTCGTAAGCCTCACGCAGCGCGGCGATGCGCAAGGCCGCGCCGTCCTGTTCAGCGACGTCGAAGCCGATCGCCAGGTCCCGCCAACGCGGATCGCTGTCGCCTTGGTGGCTCTTGCCGCCCGGGAAAACCAACGCGCCCGCCGCGAAATCGATCTGATGGTGCCGCTTGACCATCAAGACCTCGAACGTCGGCGCGTCTCGAAGCAGCAGTATGGTCGCGGCGGGTCGGATCGGACTTAGGGATGACTCAGGCATGCCAAGAAGTCTGGCGCCGGCGGCGGCGCTTGCCCAGACCCCTTTCGAACAACTGTTAGGTTCCGTAAAGTCAGGCCGACATGGCGCGGCGCTTGCTGGCGCTGCGGTCCATGCGCTCGAGCAGGTACTCGCAGTCCTCGCGCGACGCGATGTGGGGTGAGGTCAGGAACCGCTGGATCATGTGCTCCTGAAAGCGCTCGCGATCGTGCGCGCCGCCATCGAAGTCCAGCCCATGGAAGGCGTCGACTCCAGCCCGGAACGCCGAATAGAGGCGCGACGGCAGGCCGGCCCGCTCGCAGATGGCCTTCAAGCCTAGGGGCCCGGCGTCGTGGATCATCAACCAGGTGCGGTGGTGCGGCACGCCCGCCAGCTCGGCGACGGCCCACTCGAAGAACGTCATGTGCCCGTGCGCCAGGGCGCGCAGGATCAGCGATGGCGAAAGGCGTCCCATCTTGTTGAGGTGGGCGACAAAACCCTTGGGATCGGCGGCGCGGCCTGCTTGATCGACCAGGTCGATGGTCGCGCGCTCGGTTGCGCCCAGGATCAGCTCCATGGTCCGCTCGGGCGAGAGCGCGTGGCTGGTCAGGATATGATCGCGCAGCTTTTCGCCGACCATGTCGATCAGGCGCTCGGTAACCGCCAGCGGCAAGGCCGACCTATAGGCGACAGCCTGCAGCACCTGCTCGGACTTGGAGAACCGGTCGAGCGCCTTTTGCAGCGCGACTTCGGAAAAGCGCGCATTGTCGTTGGCGCAGACGGTCGCGACCACCTCCTCGCCGCCCTGCTCGACCAGCAGCGTTGTGATCTTGCTCGACAGCTTGGGACGCTTGGCGACCGCCATCTGGCGCACCGGTCCGCCAACCTTCACGATCTCAGCGAGATCGGTGTCGGTGAAGACAGGCGAAAAGCTGATGATCGGCAGGCTGACGCTCTCGACGTCGCGCGCCAGTCGGTTGGCGACGTCCGGCGGCAAGGCGAGCGAGTTCTTCAGAGTCACGGCCATGGCCCGACGCACCAGTTCGGCGGCGTCGGCGGCCATAACGCGGAGGATCTCGTGCGCCACCTCGCGCTCCTCCTCGGTCAGGACCGAGCGATCGATGCTGCGACACAGCTTGTGCGCCGCCAGAGCGCGCTCGTCAGGCGTCGCGCCCTTAACGAGCATGCGAATGTCGGAGTCGGTGAGTGCAGCGCGTGTGGTGGCCATGGTTCGCCCGCAGGGAGCTATGCGTAGAGTCGCATCTTCGACGGTTAGGCTTAATGATTGTTTGCGCCAGGAAG
>NCDQ01000689.1 GCA_002280275.1 Caulobacter vibrioides
CACGACCTCTCCCACGTGGTCGGCCAAGAGGCGGAGAATGCGATCGGCGTCGGCGCTGGCCAGGCTCTGCCCGGTGAACGACCGCCCCTCCCCGATCTTGTCCACCCAGATCTTGCCGTCGGGATTGACCATCACCTCGACCACCATGCGGTCGGCGAGCGCCGCGGCGATCACTGGGCCCATGGCCTGCTTCAGCGCCGCGACCTTGCGGTCCTGAGCGATCGGGTGCGAAACGGCCATGGGAACTCCAGATTCAGCAGGAATGCCGCCCTACGCGGCGCCGGGCAGGCTGTCGTCCTCGGCGGGCCGCAGGCTGTCGATCGACTGCGGCGCCAAATATTCGTCGGCGTCGATCGCCTCGGGCGGGGCGGCTTGGGCCGGAACCTCGATCGGCGTGATCGCTTGGTGCGGCGCGGGCGCGGCCTTCACCGGCCGCACCCCCTTCCAGTCGATGCTGGCCGTCCCCGGCAGGTCGGCCTTTCCGCGGGATTGCCGGACCGTGGCCGGCACGCCGTGGAAATAGTCGCCCGTGCGGTCCTGGAAGAAGGGCTCCTCGTAATAGCGGATCTTGTCGGCCAGGATCGGCTTGCAGTTGTTGACGAACAGGAACTGCTTGCGGTCGTCCAGGCCCCGGACGTCCTCCTCGGAGAGGATGTAGCGCTGCTGTTCCGACTGCGACGTCGAGCGATGCGCGCGGCCGAACAGGGTGCGCGGATCGCTGAAGCTCTCGCGCATCTCCAGCGCCTTGCCGGCGCGCCGCACCACCTTCTCGATGCTGGTCGGCTCCGACGTCGCGAAGGCGGCGGTGATGTGCATGTTGTCGAACAGGGGCGTGCGGTCGCCGTACTTCGAGAACACGTCATTGAAGCTCTGGCAGATCAGGTGGGCGGTTATGCCGTAGCCGGCCATTTCGCCCATGGCGTTTTCCAGGAACGGCAGGCTGCCGAGCTTGGGAAACTCGTCGAGCATCAGCAGCAGACGATGGCGCTTCTTCCGGCCGCGGCTGTCGACGTGTTCGCTCTCCATCAGGCTGTTGATCGTCTGGCGCGTGAACACCCGCACCAGGAACGCCAGCCGGTCGGCGTGGGCCTGCGGCGTG
>NCDQ01000690.1 GCA_002280275.1 Caulobacter vibrioides
ATCGACCGCACGGTGACCGCCGGCGGCGCGCGCCTCCTCGCCTCACGTCTGGCCCGACCGCTACTGGATGTCGCCGCCATCGACCAGCGCCTGGACGCGGTCGATTGGTTCGTCGAGCATCGCCAGCTGCGCCAACGCCTGCGCGAGGTGCTGAAGGGGGCCGGTGACATGGCCCGCGCGCTTTCGCGCTTGGCGCTAGGCCGAGGCGGGCCGCGTGACCTGGGCTGCATCCGCGATACGCTGAAGGTCGGCGAGCGCTTGGCCGGCATGGCCGGCGGATCGCCGGATCCGCTTTCACCGCCGCCCTTTGAGCTGGAGCATGTCTTCAAGGCTCTGACGCCGTCGCTGCACGAGGGCCTCTCCCAGTTCCTGGCCATACTGGAGCAGGGTCTGGGCCCTGACCTGCCGGCCCTGGCCCGCGATGGCGGCTTCGTCGCCTCGGGCGTCCGCCCTGAACTCGATCAGGCCCGCACCCTGCGCGATGACAGCCGCAAGGTGATTGCCGCCATGGAATCCCAGCTGGCCCTGGAAAGCGGCGTGCCGCTGAAGATCCGCCACAACGGCGTGCTCGGCTATTTCGTCGAGGCGACGGCCGGCAAGGCTGATCCGCTGTTCCAGCCGCCGCTGAACGCCACCTTCATCCACCGCCAGACCCTGGCCAATCAGGTGCGCTTCACCACCGTGGAGCTGGCCGATCTGGACGCTCGCATCGCCCAGGCGGCCGAACGGGCGTTGGCCATGGAGGTCGCCGCCTTCGAGGACTGGCGCGAGCAGGCCCGGATGCTGGCTGACGCCATCCAAATCGCCTCCGAGGCCCTCGCACGCCTGGACGTCGCCTCCAGCCTGGCCGAATGGGCCGAGGACGCCGGCGCCGTCCGCCCGGTGGTCGACACGTCCTACGCCTTCGACGCCAAGGGCGCTCGCCACCCGGTGGTCGAGGCCGCCGTCAAGCGCGCTGGCGATCCCTACACGCCCAACGACTGCTGTCTGGACGCCTCGGGCGAGACCGGCGCGCGGCTCTCCATCGTCACCGGCCCGAACATGGCCGGTAAGTCGACTTTCCTGCGCCAGAACGCCCTGCTGGCGATCCTGGCCCAG
>NCDQ01000197.1:0-7968 GCA_002280275.1 Caulobacter vibrioides
GCCAACGGATCAAGTTCGATCAGAACCACGTCGTTGGCCCGCATCGGCAGGGCCAGGACGGCGTCTGCGGACACCCGCAGCACGCGTTCGATCTCCGGCTGGTCGTTCGTCAGCACCTGCAGCGCGCCAAGCTGCGCCGCCGTAAGGGTCGCGGGCGAGCCCATCTCGAGATAGGCGCTGTAGGCGTCGTTCCGCCGATAGCCAACGCGGCGCACCCTAAGCTGGTAACCCCCTGGCTTGAGACCGGTCAGCCGGACCTTCAGCGGCTCGATCTCCGCAGCGGGGTGAAGCCGCGTGTAGAAGGGCCGGTTACTGACCTTCTGGTCGGGCTGTCGCCAGGCATAGGCCAGGACCGTTACGCGATCGCCGTCGCGCGCGGCGAAGACCTGGTCGTCCTCGCAGGCCAGCTCCCGGCCCTTCAGGGCGTTCAGGTACTTGTAGGCGAACCAGGACGGCTTTCGGATCCCTTGTGGATTCATCAGCCCAAAGCCGCCTTGGAAGGGCGCCGTCGGCGGCCCAGGCTCTTCGAAGAGATCGGTGTAGGTCCAGTAGCTCATGCCCTGGACGATCCCTTTCACCCGCCGCAGCTTCTCGACGATGTATGCGGCGCTGACATAGCTGTCATGGACGCTGTCCCGCGGCGTGTAGCTGGTGCTCCATTCAGTGAAGTAGAGCGGCAGTCCGGGGAAGGCCGAGGTCTCGATCTGCTGGCGAACGCGGCGCACATCGCCGACGACCGCGTCCGGCGACGGCGAGAGCTTGGTGTCCTGCACGCCCTTCTCGTCCAAGAACCCACCATCGACGCCGTAGGTGTGGGTGGTGACAAAGTCGACGGCCGAACCGCTCTGCTTCACGTGCGCCAGGAACTCCGGAACCCACGCCGCGCCGGCTGTGGCAGGTCCACCGACCCGCAGGCTTGGGTCGATCGCCTTGATGGCGCGGGCGGTGACGTCATAGAGCTCGAAATAGGCCGCCTGGTCCGCCTTCTCCCAGAAACCGTCGAGATTGGGCTCGTTCCAGACCTCGAAGAACCAGCTGCGCACCTCCTCGACGCCGTAGCGACCGCGCAGATGGCGGACAAAGGCGTCGATCAGGTCGCGCCAGGGCCCAAGCTTTGGATGCGAGGTGTTGCCCTTCCAGTAGAAGATGGTCAGGTCCGAGGTCTTCATCGCCTCGGGCGTGAAGCCAAGCTCGACGAAAGGCTTGATCCCCTTGGCCAGCAGGGCGTCGTACAGCTGGTCGATCTTGGTCCAGTCATAGACGATCTTGCCGTCCTGGAGCTTCACCGTGCCCAGCACGTCGTGGAAGATCGCGTGGAAGCGAATGTAGCGGAAACCCAGTTCGTCGACGGTCGCCTTGAGCTGGGCCTGGCTGTCCTCGCGGATCAGGGTCCCGGGATAGTCGGATCCGATCGAAAGATCGAAGAAGCGATCGACGGGCTCGCCCATCTTGCGCGCATCGATGCCGATGACACGCTCACGAGATCCGGCGCTAGCCGCGACAGGCAGAGCAGACAGGCCAGCCACGACAGCTCTGCGCGATAGCGACATCCTGTTCCTCTCCCTCTTGGGAGGAACGGCTACACGGCGTTGATAGCGCTATCAATCATTCTAAATGATAAATCGAAGGCGGCCGCGTCCGGCGCGGCCGCCCTCAATGTGGCTAGAGCGCCGCCTTGTAGAGCGCCAGGAGCTCGGTCCAGGCCTTCTCCGCCGCAGGCTCGTTGTAGGCTTGGCTGCCAGGCACGGTCCAACCGTGGTTGGCGCCGACATAGACCTCGACGGTCGCCTTGATCTTGGCCTCGGCGAAGGCGGCCTTGAGCTTGTCCTTCGAGGCTGGATCGCGCTTGTCGTCGTTGTCGGCGACGGCGACCAGATAGTCCGCCTTCGTCTTGGGGATCAGCAGTTGCGGGCTGTCGGGCCCCTCGGCGGTCAGGCCGCCACCGTGGAAGCTGGCCACAGCGCCGATCCGCGTGGCGTTCGAGCCGGCGGTGCGGAAGGCCAGCGGTCCGCCCATGCAGTAGCCCTGGACGCCGACGCGCTTGGCCTTGTTGGTCTGCGGTTGGGCGTCGAGATAGGCGACGAAAGCGACGGCGTCGGTGACTGCGGTCGTCGGCGTGACCGTCCGGGCCAGGGCCGAGATCGTCTCGCGGTCCTGCGGATTGGCGAAGCTCATCGCGCCCTCCATCACCGGCGCCTTCTTGGTCCGGTAATAGAGGTTGGGGACCAGGACGACATAGCCCGACGACGCCAGGCGACGGGCCATCTGGCGGAACACCGGGCGCAGGCTCCAGATATCGGGCCACACCAGCACCGCCGGCCATTTGCCCTTCCCCTTGGGATAGAACAGCACCGCGTCGGCCGTGCCATCGGGCGTCTTGACCTCGACATCCTTCTCCACGACGGAGTCGTCGGCGTGCGCGACCGTGGCCACGCCCGTCAGGGCGACGGTCAGCAGGCCGAAGCGGCGACGCGAGATCGTCGGATCCTGAATGAGGCCGGGGTGGATTTCATCATCGCACATGGCGGTCTCCTCCTTAGATTTGGGACCGGCACGCTATAACCGCGTTATCCGTTCGCCTATCCACTTTACCGGGCTGCCGAATAGGTCGCCTTGCCGGGTACGAGGAGGTCCTGCTTGCGACCGTCGCACACGGCGTAGCTGAACCCGGACTGGATCGCCCAGGCTCCAACCTCACCCGACTTGTTTACGGCCAGGAAGCCGACCTGGATGTCCTTGGCCTGCGGCTTCTTCTTCAGAATTCGCTCGACGGCCTCGCGGCAGGCCGCTTCCGGCGAGCGTCCCTGCCGCATCAATTCGACCACCAGGAAGCTGCCGACATTGCGGATCACCTCTTCGCCGACCCCCGTGGAGGTCGCGCCGCCCACCTCGTTGTCGACATAGAGACCCGCGCCGATGATCGGGCTGTCACCGACGCGCCCGCGCATCTTCCAGGCCATGCCGCTGGTGGTGCAGGCGCCGGACAGGTTTCCCTTGGCGTCGATCGCCAGCATGCCGATGGTGTCGTGATTGCCCGCCCCGCCCGGCGTGCCCAGTTGGCCTGTCGTCTTGCCGTAGTCCAGGACCTCGCTGTTAGCCTTGGGATTGTACTTGGCCTCCTTCTTCCAGGCCTCCCAGGCGGCGCGGGACTCTGGCGTGAGGAGCGCCTCGCGCGGAAAGCCCTGCTCCAGGGCGAACTGCAGAGCGCCGGCCCCGACCAGCATCACGTGCGGGGTCTTTTCCATCACACGGCGCGCCACGGAGATCGGGTGCGCGATATGCTCCAGCGCCGCCACCGCGCCGCAGTTGCCCAGCTCATCCATGATGCAGGCGTCTAGCGACACGTTTCCGTCCCGATCCGGATAGCCGGCGCGGCCGACGCTGTGGTTCTTCAGGTCCTGCTCGGGAATGCGCGCGCCGGCCTCGACGGCGTCCAGCGCGCGGCCGCCCTTGGACAGGACAGCCCAGGCCGCCTGGTTGGCGGCGACGCCGAAGTCCCAGGTCGAGATCACACCGGGCCCCGTCAGTCTGACACCGTCGCCCTGCGCCGTCGCGCGCCCGGCGCCCAGCATGGCCGGACCCGCGAGGGAGGCGCCGATCAGGCCTCTACGATTCAACATCCGTGTGCTCCAACAAGACCGCACCGATTCCGTAGCACCGCCTGGAGCCCAGCATGAGCCCTGACCGCATTCTTCTGGAAGTCTGTGTCGATACGCCCGCTGGACTGGCGGCGGCGATCGCCGGCGGCGCTGATCGGATCGAACTTTGCGCGGCTCTCGCCCTTCAAGGCCTCACCCCCGCGCCGGGGCTTATGACCCAGGCCGCGTCAGCGCCGATCCCTATCTATCCGATGATCCGGCCCCGCAACGGCGACTTCTGCTACAACGAGCGCGACGTGGACGCCATCAAGCGCGACATCGATGCGGTGCGCGCCTATGGCCTGGCCGGCGTCGTGATCGGCGCCAACCGTCCCGACGGCGCGCTGGATCTTCCGGTCCTGCAAACCTTGGTGGCGCACGCCCAGGGCCTGGGCATGAGCCTGCATCGCTCGTTCGACCTGGTGCCGGATCAGGCCGAGGCGCTCGAGATCGCTGTCGAAATGGGCTTTGAGCGGGTCCTGACGTCCGGCGGCGCCCTGACCGCCCAGGCCGGCGCAGAGCAAATCGCGGCCCTCGTTGAGCAGGCCGCAGGACGCATCGGCATCCTGGCCGGCGCGGGCGTCAAACCTGGCAATGTCGCCGAGCTCGTCCGCCGCACCGGCGTGCGCGAAGTCCACGGATCCTTCAGTGGCCCGATCCCCGGGGCGGAGCCGGGTTCGAAGCTGGGCGCGATGGGCTTCGTCCCGCCCGAACTACGCGACACCGATCAGGCGGCCGTCGCGGAGGCCGTTCGGATCCTCCGGGCGTTCTAGCCTTCGATGATGTGCGGAATGAACCTTGAGCGATCGCGGGTGACATGGCCGCGATCCTCGCGCACGCCCACGCCCGCCGCCTGATCGCCGATGACCCACGAGCCGACCACCGGGTAGTTCGCACCGAACCGTGGCGGCGGCCTCAGTTCCTGACGGATCCAGCCTTCGCCACCGTAGCCCTGGTCGAGCACCCTGCCCTTGCGGCCATCTTTCCACAGCTCGATGTTCGCGCCCTCGCGGCTGAACAGCGGCTTGCGGGCGTAGCTGGACCCCAGACGCTCGACCTTAGGATCGTCGTCGAAATAGGTCTCCAGCAGGTTGGGATGCCCCGGATGCCGCTCCCACAAAAGGGGGAGCATCGCCTTGTTCGACAGCACCGCCTTCCAGGGCGGCTCGAGGAACAGGGTCTTGGACCCCGCGATATTGGCCGCATAGGGCTCGCGGAGCATGTCCTCCCAGGGGTACAGCTTGAACAGCGCGCCGATGATGTAGTTGTCCTGGTCGACGAAGCGGCCATCCGCATCGAGACCGATCGCCGTGGTCGGCACGAACTTGGGCTCCAGGCCCGCCAGGACTCCGGCAGCGCGCCTTGCTGGATCAGGTCTTCCAGCCATAGCCATTGAAACACGCCCGCTTCGTAGATGCTGGTCGGGGTGTCGGCGTTGTACTCGTAGAGCTTTGGCGGACCGGCCCCGTCGAAGAAGAAGTCAAACCGGCCATAGAGCGACGGATCCCGCGCCGTCCACGAGGCCGCGACCAGGTCCCGCGCCGCTTCAGGGATCTGAAGCCGGGCCATCAGGGCGTCGCTTTTGACGGCGTCGTCCACAAGCTCCAGGCAGAGCTTGTGCAGCGCCTCGGTCGCGGGTTCCAGGTGACCCTCGACCTCCTCCAGCGTGAAGGCGTAGGCCGCTCGCTCGTCCCAGTAGCGGCGGCCATCGGCGTGGTGCCAGGTGAAGCCGACGGCCTCGGCCTTGGACTTCCAGTCCCGCCGAGGCTTGAGGGTCAGACGACGCATCAGGCGTTCGAGCCGTCCCGACCGACCTTTTGCTTGTCCTCGATAGCCAGCATGGGGGCCGGCAGGGCTTCGTCCTTCGGCGCCATCAGGCGCGCCAGCACGTCCTCGGCGCCGCTGGCGCCCGGCAGGATGCCTGCCGCCGCCAGCTTGGCGTCGAGATCCGCGCCGGTCTTGCGGTCTTCCGACTCGCTGTGCAGTCGGAACTGCTCCTCGCGAACTGCCTGGCGTTCCTTGATGCGCTTGAGACTGTCGGCGGCCGAGCCGACCACGCCGCTGGCCGAACCCGAGCGCGAGATGACGGCCGCCTGCGCCTTCTGGACGCTTTCGTTGACCTTGACGATCTCGATCTCGCGACGCAGCGCCTCGACCTTGGTGTCGGTCTGGGCGATCACCGTACGCAGCTTTTCCTCGGCGGCGCGCAGCTCGTTCATCTGGGTCGATTTCTGGCCCGCATCCTTTTCGAGGTCGGCGATGCGCTGCGCCACTTCCAGGGCCAGAGCCTGGTCGCCCTTGTTCATCGCCGCGCGGGCCGAGGACTCGTACTTGCGCGACTGGTCGGTCAGCTGGGCGACCTCGGTCTCCAGCGCCCGGCGGCGCGCGACCAGCTTGGCCAGCTCGTCCCGGGCCTTGCCCTGAGCGGTGTCGGCGTCGCGGATTTCCTGGTCCAGGATGCGAAGGGCGTTGGCGTCCACCACCGTCTGCGCGCCGTCATGCGCCGCGCCGCGGAACAGGGCCGAGAGCTTGCTCCAGATCGACATTCGAAGTTCTCCGGTCTCTGTCTTTAGGCGGCCGCGACGCGGCTTTTTTCGAAGGAATCACGCAGGTCGCTGGCGGCGGCGATGGCGTTGTCGGCCAAAGTTCGCAGCTCGATGATCAGCGTCTGCAGCGTGGTCTTGGACGAAATTTCGCCCATCAGCTCGTAGTAGTCGCGGCCGTCGACCGTGGTGATGCCGAAGTTCGACAGCGGCACGATCTTCTGAGCCTTCAGCAGGAACTCATTGAATTCCGAGCGATTGTTCTGCTCGTCGCAGGCCCACAGCAGGGTCGAGACGACCAGTTGCAGCTCCCCGCCGCTGACATAGATCGGCAAGTCGCCGAACTCGTGCATGACCACCATCAGCACGGGCTCAACGCCCTCGACGACCGTGACGGTCATTTCGTCCTCGCGCACGAGCGCGCTTTCCACCAGCGCGTCGCGCAGGGTGTGGATCGTCCAGGCGGTGTCGATAACGGAGTCCATATGTTTGACGCCCTTGGGGGGATGGGGATTGGTCTGCAGGGCCGGTCCGCGAACCGACTCTACGACAATGGCCTGCACTGCCGAAAGAATGTCGGGCTTGCACGCCGCCGGCGCCCAGACCTCGATTTTCACGAAGCCGGCGTTCCGTCGCGCTTCGCGCCACGCTCGCGTTCTTTCAGCGGCCTGAGCGCTTCTCTTCAGTTTAGCAGGCATACGTTACATGTACGCATAACATGTATGCTTGACAAGTCACCGTTCGACGTCATCCTGCGACCGACTTCACCCGAGGGCAAGCACGCTTTCGGGAAACCGGCCTCGCCCATCAGATAAGCGAGCCGGCCCAGGACTCGAGGGCTCGCGAAACGCGATGTTCGGAAAACTCTTCGGCCGCAAAGACCAACCCTCCGCCCCCGCCCTGCCCACTATCCGTAACGTGACGATCGGCCGGACCATTGTGCTGGACCCGCTGGCCTGGCGCCGACTGGGCGCGGAGACCAAGTTCGCCCTCGACCGCGATACGCTGGAGATCACCGCGCAAGGCCTGATCCAGTTGAACGACGGCGCCTTCGTCCATCGCTTCTACACCGACGATGAGATCCTGTTTCAGGTCGTCTCCGACGACCGCGAAGGGCAGAAGGCCAACGACTTCACAGTGTTCACGCCCTGGGCCAGCGAGTATCCCGCCGATCGCGCCGATCACGAACTGTGGAACCAGCGCCTGCGGTCTCGCACCTTCCAGCCCGAAGGCCTGCCGTCCTACACGCGCCTGTGGTTCGGCGACGAGGCCGAACGGCAGGATCCCGTGACGCTCTGGGAAGACGTCTACTACGCCCGCGACGCCCAGACGCCTGACCGACGCCTGTTCCAGACCGTCATGCTGTTCCATCGCGACCTTTTGGGCGGTGACGGCCGCGAACTTTTACTGGCCCTGACACTCGAGCCCGAGGACAGCAAGGACGTCAGTCACGAGACCATGATCGGCCTACCGCTGTCGGTGGGCGAGTTCCGAGCCTAAATCTTGACACGCCACTCGTCCGATCAGCGCGCGCCGGTCGAGCGGTCTTCCTGAGGGGACCAACCAGATGTTCGACTTCATCGGTTTCAAGGCGGGGGCGGTCGCTTTCCTGCTGGCCTTCGTGGTGGCGGGCCTGTTCACCATCGCTTTCAAGTACGTCTACCAATGGGTCACGCCGTACAACGAGAAGGCCCTGATCCGGCAAGGCAACACGGCGGCCGCCATCGCGCTGGCCGGCGCCTTGATCGGCTACGTTCTGCCGCTGGCCTCGGCGCTCAGCCATACGG
>NCDQ01000197.1:7991-10103 GCA_002280275.1 Caulobacter vibrioides
TCGCCGCCTGGGCGACCCTCGCCGGCGTGATCCAGATCGCCGCCTTCACCGGTGTTCGCATCGTCGCCCTGCCCGACGTCAAGGCGCGCATCGAAAGCGGCGAGGTCTCGATCGGCGTCTATCTGGCGGGCGTCTCCATCGCGGTCGGCCTGCTCAACGCCGCCTGCATGACCGCCTGAGGACATGGCCATGACCGCTCCTCGCAAGCGCTCCAGCTCGCTGCAGCTCAGCACCATGCTCGTCGGCGCGGCCTCGCTGACCCTGGCCGGCTGTGACGATCCCTCCCCCCAGGCCAGCTGGGACCCCAACCGCGGCGAACAGGTCGAAGCGTTCAGCTACAAGAGCCTCGCCGAATGCAAGGTTGCCAACGAGGTCTCCGACGAGCAGTGCGACACCTCTTGGGCCGCCGCACAGAAGGACGACGCCGAGAAGGCGCCGCGCTATGAGGCGCGCGCGACCTGTGAAGAGGTCTATGGCCCCGGCAACTGCGTGCCGCGCAACCAGGACGGACAGAGCTTCTTCGGTCCCCTGTTGGCAGGTTTCGTGATCGGCCAGATGCTGGACGGCGGCGGCGGTTACTATCGCGGCACAGGCATGTATCGCCGGGACGATCGCTATGGCGGCGGCTACTACTCCACCTGGGGCGGAAAGCTCGGCCGCGACTACGGCTCCGGTAAGACGGTCATCAGCAAGACCAGCATCGACCCGCCGGACGTCATCCGCAACGCGCCGCCCAAGGTGCAGACCCGTACCTCGGTCGTCTCACGCGGCGGCTTCGGCGGTGGGCGCAGCTACGCCAGCAGCAGCGGCGGATACAAGGGCGGCTTCGGCGGCTGATCTGGAGCGCACCGCCGAAAGTGGGAACCGATTTCGGCGCGAGCCACGCTCTAAGTGTTTGATTTAGAGCCTCGTTGTCGCCTCAAAACGATTCCATTTTGACGCGCGATGCTCTAAGCCGCTCAGACCCAGCCTTCGTCCACGAGGCGGCGGGCCAAGGCCTGAGCGGCCATGACGACATCGGTCCAGACGACCTCGAACCCGGCGTCGTTGCCGTAGTAGGGATCGATGACCCCGCGTCCCGCGTGACCTGGCACCAAGTCCAGCAAGAGGCCGACCTCGGCGGTCGCATCGGCCGGCGCGACATTTAGAAGGCCGCGCAGATTGCCTTGATCGAGCGCGTAGATGTGGGTGAAGGTCCGGAAGTCCTCGGCCCGCACCTGGCGCGCGCGCTGACCACTGATATCGACGCCATTTCGTCCCGCCACGGCGATGGCGCGCGCGTCCGGTGACGCACCGGCGTGCCAGCCGCCTGTGCCGGCGCTGTCAGTCAGGATATCCAGGCCAAGCCGCTCAGCCTCGGCGCGAAACGCCCCCTCGGCCAGAGGTGAGCGACAGATGTTGCCCATGCAGACGAACAGAACCGCAGCCTTGGCCATTAGTGTCTTCCCCACCCGCCGCCGCCGGGCGTTTCGATGACGATCGCGTCGCCTGCAGACACCTCGACGAGGTCGGTCGCGCCCAAGGCTTGAACCTGACCGCCGGCGCGCTCGACTCGCGCCGAGCCCAGGGCGCCGGACTCGCCCCCTTCGAGGCCAAATGGCGCGACGCGGCGGCGATTGGACAACAGGGTCGCGGTCATCGGCTCGCGGAAGCCGATCCTGCGCACGACGCCATCGCCGCCCCGGTTCGCGCCGGCGCCGCCTGAACCGCGCCGGATCGAGAAGGCCTCGACCAGCACCGGATAGCGCGCTTCCAGCACCTCGGGGTCGGTCAGGCGGCTGTTGGTCATGTGCGTCTGCACCGCGTCCGTCCCCGCAAAGTCCGGCCCCGCGCCCGAGCCGCCGCAGATGGTCTCGTAGTACTGCCGACGATCATCGCCAAAGGTGAAGTTGTTCATCGTCCCTTGCGCCGCCGCCATGACGCCCAGGGCGCCATAGAGGGCGTCGACCACCACCTGACTAGTCTCGACATTGCCCGCCACCACCGCCGCCGGATAGCGCGGACGCAGCATAGAGCCCTCCGGGATCACCAGCTCGACCGGCCGCAGGCAGCCGTCGTTGATCGGGATCTCATCGTCCACCAGGGTGCGGAAGACATACAGCGCCGCCGCCC
>NCDQ01000198.1 GCA_002280275.1 Caulobacter vibrioides
GGCCTTCGACGCCGACATCGTGCTCTCCATGTTGGCCCATGATCAGGCGATGCGGGAAGTTCTGATCGACAGCGGAGCGCTGGCGCGGGCGCGATCGGGCGTCGTCCACGTCAATCTCGCCACCATCTCCACCGCGCTCGCCGGAGAACTGTCTGCGCTGCATGCCGAACGGGGTCTTGGCTATGTGGCCGCGCCCGTCTTCGGTCGACCGCCTGTGGCCCAGGCCGGCGGGCTGAACGTGCTAGCCGCCGGGGCGCCGGAGGCCGTGACGATCGCTATGCCAGTGCTCGAGATGCTGGCCGCCAAGGTCTGGCCGCTGGGCGCTGATCCCGTCCGCGCTAACGCCCTGAAGCTGGCGGGTAACTTCATGATCGTCTCGGCCATCGAGTCGATGGGCGAAGCCGTGGCGCTGGGCGAGGCCTACGGCGTTCCCGCGCCCGAGTTGCTGGACATGCTCAGCAGCACCCTGTTCGCCGCGCCGATCTACAAGATCTATGGCGGCATGATCGCCGAGCGCTGCTATGTCCCGCCAGGCTTCGCCGCCGAACTCGGCCTGAAGGATGTTCGCCTCGTGCTGGACGCGGCCGAGGCTAAGGGGCTGCCGCTGGCCGATCTGGCCGAGGCGAGCCTCGAGATGCTGCTCAGCGGCGACGAGAAAGATCTCGATCTCGCGGCCTTGGCCGAGGTGGCGCGTGCCAGGGTCGAAGGAAGGTAGTGGACGGTCGCTGAATCGCGCTTCCCAGCGGCGCGGCTTCGAACTAGGTTCCGCGCCTCCGAATTCCAGCCTTTCTGCGAGACCGCCTCATGGCCGACGACGCCATTCCCCACGCCGACGTCCTGAATTCGACCGCCCAGGGTCAGCTGAAGTCGATCATCGAGCGCGTCGAGCGCCTGGAGGTCGAGAAGGCCGAGATCATGGAGCAGATCAAGGAAGTCTACGCCGAGGCCAAGGGCAACGGTTTCGACGTGAAGGTGCTGAAGAAGGTGGTCCGTATCCGCAAGCAGGACCGCGCCAAGCGCCAGGAAGAAGACGCGATCCTCGACCTCTATCTGTCGGCCATCGGCGAGATCTAGATTTTTCGGCGTGCGTCGGCGCGCGACGTGCGGGATAGTCTCCCACCATGCGCGCCAAGCCGCCTGATCCCAAGGAACAAGCCAAGCGGGCCGCGCTGAACGCCTTGAAGCGCGCCCGCCGCGCCGCCGAGAAGGCCGGTGTCGAGCTCTCCGAATGGGAGGGCGAATTCCTCACCAGCGTCGCGCAGCGCGTCGAGACCTATGGACGCGCCTTCTCCGATCCGGAGAAGGGGGCGCGCGGTCAGGCCCTGTCTGGCAACCAGGCGATCAAGCTCAAGGAAATCGTCCGCAAGGCCAAGGGCGAGAAGAAGCCCATGAAACGCGGCAAGGGCTTTGGTCAGCCCCGCCGCGCCTCGACCTCGGCGCCCCAAGACGAGGATTGATCCGCTCCTTGCGAGGGGCTAAAGCAGCCGCCCCTAGGGTGCAATTTTCCCGTGCGGCGTATCTAGTCCCACAATCTGGAATTTTCGTCCCAAAGGCTTACCAAAAACTGCCGTTCGCCGAACTGCGTTAAGGTCTTGGTAACCGTGCCGGGAGAAAATGTGAACAATTGTAAAGAGTTAATGGTTTTCATGTTGTGAGGCTCTGGGCTGCGGGCGGATGCGGCTCCAGGTTCTAGGCGCGCGGGGGATATCCCGCGGCGGGCGCTACGTGTCCTCACGACGTCTCCGGAACTAAGGACAATGGCGACCACATATCAATATCTGCTGCGCCGTAAGGCGGAGCTGGAATCCCGCATGGTTGAAGCTCAACGGCGGGCGCAAGCCCCGTTTGAAAGCGAACTCAGAGCCATCCTCTTGGCGCTGGACGCGCTGCGACAGGCCGGCATGGCGGAGCGTTTGACGACGGGCGAGGCGCCCGCCTTCGCACCGCCGACGCCGGGCAAACGCGGCCGTCGCGGTCGCTCGACCCGTGACATGATCTTGATGACCTTGGCCCAAGCGCCGGGCCTCAATGAGGCGGAGATCGCCCGCCAACTCGACCACCGTTGGAGCCGACCCGTCACGCCCGCCGTGGTCGGGCGAGAACTAGAGCCCCTCGCGATGGAAGGGCTGGTCAAGCGTTCCGGCGCGGGGTGGGTCAGGGTCGAGGAGCCGACCGAGAGGACCGAAACGGAGCCGAGTTTTCTCGCCGCGTCGGGCCACTGAGGTTGGAGAGGGCGGCGCTCCCGCCCTCTCAGTTCCTGGATGACACCTGTTTGGTCGTCGCGCGCGCGGGCTTGAGCAGAGCCTTCAGGCGCTGCTCGCGCGACAGCGGCCGCAGGATCAGCGGGCTCATCAGCCCGCTTCCTTCATGTCGACCTCGATGCCCTGTTCGCGAACCTTGCGATAAAGGGTCGAGCGCCCGATGCCGAGGCGGCGGGCCACCTCGCTCATATGGCCGGCATAGACGTCGATAGCGTGCTGGATGAGGTCGCGCTCGATCTCTTCCAGCGTCCGCAGATGACCGCGATCGTCGAGAATGCGCACCGGCGCCTCACCGACGGAGGCGGCCATGGCCGCGTGGGCCGCCTGCAGCAAGGCCGCCGGCGGCGGTGCGGGCGCGATCGAGACGGCCTCGATCGGCGCGGCCAGGCCCGAGATCGCCGGGAAGTCGAACGGCTGCAGATAGGGCGCATCCGCCAGGACAATGGCGCGATAAACCGTGTTTTCCAGCTGGCGCACGTTGCCGGGCCAATCGAAGGCGGTCAGCAGTTGCATCGTCTCGGGCGCGGCGCCGATGACGCGCTTTCCCTCCTCGACATTGAAGCGGCGAATGAACGCTTCGACGAGCGCCGGGATGTCCTCGCGGCGTTCGCGCAGCGACGGCGCCTCGATCGGGAAGACGTTCAGGCGATAGAACAGATCTTCGCGGAAGCGGCCGGCCGAGACGGCCTGGGCCAGGTCGCGGTTGGTCGCTGAGACGATGCGGACATCGACCTTGATCGAGCGCTTGGAGCCGATCGGGTCGATCTCGCCCTCCTGAAGGGCGCGCAGCAGCTTGACCTGCATGTCCAGCGGAAGTTCGCCGACCTCGTCGAGGAACAGGGTGCCGCCGTCGGCTTCCTTGAACTTGCCCAGGTGCTTGTCGGTGGCGCCGGTGAACGAGCCCTTCTCGTGGCCAAACAGGATCGACTCGACGAGGTTCTCAGGGATCGCGCCGCAGTTGACGGCCACGAACGGCTTGCCGGCGCGCTCCGATGAGCCGTGCACGGCGCGGGCGATGAGCTCCTTGCCGACGCCGCTTTCGCCGGTGATCAGCACGGGGATGGCGCTCTTGGCCGCCCGTTCGCCCATGCGCTTGACCATGGTCATGACCGGCGAGGCGCCAATCAGATCCGCGAAGGTGGTCTTGCCGCCCGCGCGCTTGGTCAGCCGCTCAACCTCGCCCTTGAGGTCGCCCATCGACAGGGCGTTGCGGATCGACACGGTGATCCGCTCGGGTGAGGCGGGTTTGATGAAGAAATCACAGGCGCCGGCCTGCATGGCCTTGACGACGGTGTCGACGCCGCCGCTGGCGGTCAGCACGATCACGGGCTGCTGGAAGCCGCGCGCGCGCATTTCCTTCAGCGTGTCCTGACCATTCAGGCCTGGCATGACAAGGTCGAGCAGGATCACGTCAGCGGGGGCGCCCGACGTCAGGTGCGCGATCGCCGCGTCACCGCCTTCAGCGTGCGAGACCGCGAACCCGTCGCGCTCAAGCACCGCCTGAATCAACCGACGTTGTGTCGGGTCGTCATCGACGACAAGGACCGTTTTGGTCATTGGGCACATCCACCAGAACCGGCCATGTCCACGTGGGACAGGGCTCTTGTTGGTTCAGAGTGATACAGGCCGTGGGTAAACACCGGCTTTCGCAGAGGTGTCGCGAACCTTAAACGGTATAGTTAACAGTGACTTCCCAGCGCAGAGGGGCGCGATGGCCGAAAGCGCGACGGGCGGGAAGCGTCTACCTGTTCGCGCTCAACCCGTCTGGATCGGGCTGGACTTCCAAGCTGGGGCCAAGGATCGTGACGCCAGGGTTTTGCTCGATTGCAAAGTCTGGAGCCGGGGAGGGCGCCATGTTCGTCGGACACTATGCGGGCGCGCTCGTCGCCAAGGCGATCGAGCCGCGCGCGCCGCTCTGGAGCTATGTTCTGGCTTGCCAGGCGATGGACATCGCTTGGGGCGGCTTGATCATCGCGGGCGTGGAGAAGGTGTCCGTCGATCATAGCCTGCCGGGCAGCGCCCTCGTGCTGTCCCACATGCCCTACACGCACAGCCTGCCGGCCGCCGCCTTGTGGTCCGTCGCGGTGGCGGTGGGCCTGGCCCTGCTTCTGAAGCTGCCCAAGCGCGCTGGCCTCTTCGTCGGCTTGGCCGTGCTATCGCACTGGCTGCTCGACTTCCTGGTCCATCGTCCCGACCTGCCGCTCCTGTGGAGCGGTCCCAAGGTCGGCCTTGGCCTTTGGGACCACGCGGTTCTTGAGCAGGCCATCGAGATGGGCCTTCTGGCGATGGCCGCTGCGGCCTGGGCTTGGCGACGTGGCCAGGAGGGACGGGGCTGGGCTGGCGCCGTCGGTTTTCTGGGCTTCCTGCTCGTCTTGCAGATCGTCCCGCTGCTCAAACCGCTGGCCGATGATCCGGTCGGCCTGGGGTCTTCGGCCATCGCGACCTACTTGATCGTGGGCCTTGTGGCGTTCTTCGCAGAGTTCAGAACGCGCAAAGCCTGAAACCTTGGGGGCTCAAGCATTGCGCGGCGGGGGGCGAGCGCCCTATCTGCTGGCCTATGAACGCGCCCTTCAAGCCTGACGCCCCGCCCGAATGGAACCTGGCCGACCTCTATGCCGGCCGCGATGACCCCCGCATCGAGACCGACCTGGCCGCCGCCAAGGCCGCCAATGACGAGCTGGCCTCGCTGGAGGGGATGTTCCT
>NCDQ01000691.1 GCA_002280275.1 Caulobacter vibrioides
ACCTATGCTCTGGACGAGCAGAACCAGCTGACGATCACCTACGGCGCCACCACCGACAAGCCGACGATCGTCAACCTGACCAATCACGCCCTGTTCAACATGGCCGGCGAAGGGGCCCCCGAGGGCGCGATGGGCAATGTGCTCACCATTCCCGCCGACGGCTACACGCCGGTCGACGCCGAGCTGATCCCGACCGGCGTGGTGACCCCCGTCGCCGGGACCGCCTTTGACTTCCGAAAGCCCATGGCGGTCGGCGATCGCATCCGTGACGCCAGCGATCCCCAGTTGGTCGTGGGACGCGGCTACGATCACAACTATGTCCTGAACGGCCCTTCGGGCGGCGCGCTGCGACTGGCGGCCCGCCTGTCGGATCCGAAGAGCGGTCGGACTCTGGAGATCCTGTCCACCGAGCCCGGCCTACAGTTCTACGCCGGTAACTTCATGAATGGCCTGATGGTCGGCAAGAGCGGCAAGATGTACCGTCAGGGCGACGGCATCGCGCTTGAGCCCCAGCACTTCCCCGATGCGCCTAACAAGCCGCAGTTCGCGTCGACGAGGCTCAATCCCGGCCAGACCTATCGGAACACGATGGTGTTTCGCCTGACCGTGGACCGCTAGGGCGCGCTCGGTAGGCTCCATGACGCTGGGGACTGTTTGTCTGGCTTGGATGGCTCCATCCAAACCAGACCGGTCCTAGCGCGGCTCAGACCACGTCCGAGGCTCACCCAGGGCTTCGTCGATCAAGCGGTTGGCGGTCTCCACGCGGCTTTCACCCGCACGCGGGTCAGCCGCGAGCAAGCGCTTGATGCGAGCCTCGCGCGCCTTCGCGCGCCGGGCCTCGGTCAACCGCTCGTCGATCACGGCCATGCTCAGCCGGATGCTGTCGCCTTGGGACGCGAGCTGGCGCTCAAGGTCGGCGATGGCCTGGCGGCTCTGTTCAAGCGCGCTTAAGGCTTCATCGCGTTGGTCGCTCGCGCGCCGCAGCGACCGCATGGACTCCACGAGCCTTCCCCGAAGGGTGATCGCCTGCACGCCCACGAACGTCGCCCCGGCGACCGATAGGAGCCAAATCACCTTCACGAAAAGGGG
>NCDQ01000199.1 GCA_002280275.1 Caulobacter vibrioides
GGGCGTGCTGGCCGCCTTCATTGTCATGCGCGCCCAGGGGGTCAACGCCAACATCATGTCGCTGGGCGGCATCGCCATCGCCATCGGGGCCATGGTCGATGCGGCGGTCGTGATGATCGAGAACGCGCACAAGCATCTCGAGCGCTGGACGCACGATCACCCCGGCCAGACGATCGGCGACAAGGAACGCTGGGACGAGATCGCCGCCGCCGCCGTCGAGGTCGGACCGGCCCTTTTCCTGAGCCTGCTGATCATCACCTTCTCGTTCATCCCGGTCTTCACCCTTCAGGGCCAAGAAGGTCGGCTCTTCGCGCCCCTGGCCTTCACCAAGACCTACGCCATGGCCGCCGCGGCCCTTCTGTCGATTACGTTGATCCCGGTGCTGATGGGCTATCTGATCCGTGGCCGGATTCCGGCCGAGACCGCCAACCCCATCAACCGGCTGCTGAGCGCGATCTATGCGCCGGCCCTGGACTGGGTGCTCAGGCGTCCGCGCACCACGCTGGTCATCGGCGCCCTGGTCTTCACCACCACTCTGATCCCGCTGTCTCGGCTAGGCGGCGAGTTCATGCCGACCCTGAACGAAGGCGATCTGCTCTACATGCCATCGGCCCTTCCAGGCTTGTCGGCGGCCAAAGCCGGCGCGCTTCTTCAGCAGACCGATCGGCTGATCAAGACCGTCCCCGAGGTCGACAGCGTGTTCGGTAAGGCCGGCCGCGCGGAGTCAGCGACCGATCCGGCCCCGCTGGAGATGTTCGAGACCACCATCCGCTTCAAGCCGCGCGACCAGTGGCGCCCCGGCATGACCCCGGAAAAGCTGGTCGAGGAATTGGACCGCACGGTGGCGGTTCCGGGCCTCTCCAACGTCTGGGTGCCGCCGATCCGCAACCGCATCGACATGCTGGCCACCGGCATCAAGAGCCCGATCGGGGTCAAGGTGTCGGGCGCGAACCTTGATGACCTCGACCGCGTCGCCCAGCAGATCGGCCAAGTCGCCAAGACCGTGCCAGGGGTCAGTTCGGCCCTGGCCGAGCGGCTGACCGGCGGGCGCTATATCGATGTCCGCATCGACCGAGCCGCCGCTGGCCGCTACGGCCTCAACATCGCCGACGTCCAGGCTATCGTCTCGGGTGCGATCGGCGGCCAGACGGTCGGCGAGACCGTCGAGGGCCTGGCCCGCTATCCGATCAGCGTGCGGTATCCTCGCGAAGTGCGCGGCGATCTCGAAGCCCTGCGGGTCCTGCCGATCCTCACCCCATCGCTGCAGCAGATCACCCTAAGCACGGTGGCCCAGGTGGCGATCAGCGAGGGGCCGCCGATGCTCAAGAGCGAGAACGGGCGGCCGACCACCTTCGTCTATGTCGATGTGCGCGGGCGCGACCTGTCATCCGTCGTCGCCGATCTGCAGCGGGCGGTGGCCAAGGACATCAAGCCGGTCGCCGGGGTGACCATCAGCTATTCGGGGCAGTTCGAATATCTGCGGCGGGCGGTCGAGCGGCTGAAGATTGTCGTGCCGGCGACGCTGCTGATCATCTTCGTGCTGCTCTACCTGACCTTCCGCCGGTTCGACGAGGCGGCCCTGATCATGGGCGCCCTGCCCTTCGCCCTGACCGGCGGTTTCTGGGCGCTCTACTTACTGGGCTTCAATCAGTCGGTGGCCACTGGCGTCGGCTTCATCGCCCTGGCCGGCGTCTCGGCCGAGTTCGGGGTGGTGATGCTGATCTATCTCAAGCAGGCCCTGGCGGAGCGCCAGGGTGTTCTGAGCGACGCCGACCTCAGCCAAGCGATCCGCGAGGGCGCCTTGTTGCGGGTCAGGCCCAAGGCCATGACCGTGGCGGTGATCCTGGCGGGCCTGATCCCGATCCTGATCGGCCACGGCGCCGGCTCCGAAGTGATGAGCCGGATCGCCGCGCCGATGATCGGCGGAATGCTCAGCGCGCCGCTGCTGTCGATGTTTGTGGTGCCGGCCACCTATCTGTTGATCGAGCGTCGGCGGCGCCCGCGTCACGGCATCTAGGTCAGAGGGAGGGCGGGCGCGATCTACGCCCGCCCTCTCGCCTCAGGCAGGCGTCACACGGTAGCCCGCCGCCGCGACGGCGGCGGAGACGATCTCCGAGGTCGCGCCGGTGTCGATTTCGAGACTTCGGCCGGCTACGTCGGCGCGAACGATCGCGTTGGCGTCAACGCCTTGTACGGCTTTAGTGACAGTTGCGACGCAATGGCCGCAGGTCATGTTTTCGATGGTGTAGCGAAGCATCTGGCGTTCCTTGTTCGACTTCGCTGCAACAGATGGGCCTTCCCATCATGGCAAGGTCAAGAGCCGCTGATGGGAAATCGTGGCTGAGGGATCGCCTTGGGTTGACGCGTATCTTCCTGGCGTAGGTCGGCCCTCCCCGGCCCATCCGCCCCGACAGGAGACATAATTCGATGAAGACCTTTCTCGCCGCCGGCGCCTTGGCCTTGGCGCTCACGGGACCTGCCCTGGCTCAAGCCGACATGAAGATGGGCGACATGAAGATGGACGATATGGCGGGCATGAAGCATGACGCTCCGGCCGCGACCAAGACGGCCGACGGCCAAGGAGTGATCAAGGGCATCGACGCGGCTGGCGGCACGGTCACCCTGCAGCACCAACCGATCCCGGCGCTCAAATGGCCCGCCATGACCATGAAGTTCAAGGCCGCCCCCGCCCTTCTGAAGCCCTTCAAGGTCGGCCAAGCCGTGACCTTCAAGCTTAAGCCGATGGGCGCTTCGGCCGAAGTCGTGGCGATGTCGGCAAAGTAGCCCTCAACCCGTTCGGCCGCTCTTTAACGCGGCGGGCGAACGGGTCCGTTGACCTGCGACGGCTGCAAGGTGCGCGAGGGGTCGACGACCTTGAGGTTGACGCTCGCGGCTTTTGCGGGCTCACCGACGGGCTGAAGGATGAAGGCCAGGACCCAGTCGCCGCTGGTCGGAAAATCGGCCCGAAAGCGTAGTAATCCATAGTCGAGCGACGGCTCGAAAAAGGCTGGAAACACCGCCGAGCCGGTCGTGCTCACAGTGGCGTCTCGCGCCGAGAACGCGGGCATGATGCGGCCCGGCTCGACGGGGCTGACCTTTACCAGAACGGTCGTCGCGATCCCGCGGGTTAAGCTCGGTGAGGCGACTTCGAACCTGTAGTCGGCGGCCTCTACGGCGAGCGGAGCCGCGATCAGGCCAGCGCCCAACACCAAGGCCAGCCGCCAATTCAACGGAAGCCCCGCGCCGGGGCCGGCTCGCGCCGGGGCGGTTGGCCGGAGCCAAGGTCGGCCAGGATCGGACAGTCAGGCCGCTCGTCGCCCGCGCAGTCGCGCGAGAGGTCGCGCAGAGTGTCAGCCATGGCCCGCATTTCGGCGATTTTGGCCTCCAGCGCCCGCACATGACCATCGGCAATCGCCTTGACCTCGCGGCTTGGGCGGACACGGTCACGCCACAGCGACAACAGGTGGGCGATCTCCTCGACCGAAAACCCGAGCGAACGGGCGCGACGAATGAACCGCAGCTCGTTGACCTCACGCTCGCTGAAGCTGCGATAGTTGCTGTCGGTGCGGCCGGCCGGCGTGATCAGTTTGATCTGCTCGTAGTAGCGGATCATTTTGGCCGAGACCCCGGACGCCTTGGCAGCCTGTCCGATGTTCATTTGGGGGGCGTCCTTGGCTTGGCTGCAGGCAGGGGCGAGGTGAAGGCGCGCAGACGCAAGGCGTTGAACAGCACGCTGACGCTGGACAAGGCCATCGCGCCGGCCGCCACCATCGGCGAAAGCGACAGGCCAAGGGCCGGCGCCAACGCCCCCGCCGCCACGGGGATCAGGATCACGTTGTAGCCAAAGGCCCAGGCCAGGTTCTGGCGGATGTTGCGCAAGGTCGCGCGACTGAGCGCCAGGGCGTTGACGACGCCGCGCAGATCCCCGCCCATCAGCACGACGTCGGCGCTCTCGATGGCGATGTCGGTTCCCTGCCCCATGGCCAGGCCGACATCGGCGCTGGCCAAGGCCGGCGCGTCGTTGACGCCGTCGCCGACGAAGGCCGTCGGGCCATACCGGGAGCGCAAGGCCCCGATCGCCTCGGTCTTGCCCTGAGGAAGCACCTCGGCCACGACCTCGTCGATCCCCAGTATCCTGGCGACCGCGTCGGCGGTGCGCCGGTTGTCGCCGGTGACCATCGCCACCTTCAGGCCTTGGGCGTGCAGGGCGGCGATGGCGGCGGGCGTGGTCTCGCGAATGGGATCGGCCACCGCCAGAACCGCCGCCAGACGCCCGTCGATCGCCACATAGAGCGGACTCTTGCCGGCGTCGCCCAAACGGGCGGCTTCCTCGGCGAAAGGCTCGACGTCCAGCGCTAGGCGCAGCATGTAGCGATCCGCGCCAACCTCAACGCGGCTCCCTGCCACGATCCCCTGCGCGCCAAACCCTGGGGTCGAAGCAAAGTCACGCAGTGGGCCAGGCGCTGCCCCTTCGGCCTTGGCCGCGCTGACGATGGCCTGAGCGATCGGGTGCTCCGAGCGCGCCTCGACCGCCGCAGCCAGGCTCAGGACCTCGCCGCGGGCAAACCCGTCCGCGACGATCAGGTCGGTCAATTCCGGACGCCCCTTGGTCAGGGTGCCAGTCTTGTCCAGAGCCACAACCTTCGCCTCCTGCAGAGCCTGGAGGGCTTCTCCACGGCGGAACAGGACGCCTAGTTCGGCGGCCCTGCCGGTGCCGACCATGATCGAGGTCGGCGTGGCCAGGCCCATGGCGCACGGACAGGCGATGATTAGCACCGCCACCGCGTGGACCAGCGCCAGGCCCAGAGCGGGCGGCGGGCCCAACACCAGCCAGGCCAGGAAGGTCGCGACGGCCACGACGATGACGGCGGGCACAAACCAAGCCGTGATCTTGTCGACGAGGGCCTGGATCGGGAGCTTGGAGCCCTGCGCGGCCTCGGGCGAGTAGGGTATCGCCGCCGACCTTGGTGGCCTTGAACCGCATGGCGCCGGTGGTGTTGACCGTGCCGCCAACCACGCTTGCGCCGACCGTCTTTTCCACCGGGATCGGCTCGCCGGTGATCATCGCCTCGTCGACGAACGACACGCCCTCCTCGACGACCCCATCGACCGGGATCCGCTCGCCGGGACGGATCAGGACCAGGTCGCCGGGAACAACCTCGCCGATCGCGATCTCGACCGCCTGACCGCCGCGTTCGACCCGCGCTGTCTTGGCTTGCAAGGTCATCAATCGCTTGATGGCTTGGCTCGTCGCGCCCTTGGCCCGAGCTTCGAACCAGCGTCCGACCAGGATCAAGGTGACGATGACGGCCGCAGCCTCGTAATAGACGCCGTCCGCGCCGGCCGGCAACGCGCCCGGCGCGAAGGTGGCGACCAGCGAATAGGCAAAAGCGGCGCTCGCGCCCAGCACGACCAGGCTGTTCATGTCGGGTGTCAGGCGCAGCAGATTTGGCACACCCTTGCGATAGAAGCGCAGCCCGGGTCCGAACAGGACAACGCTGGCAAGCCCTAGGCTGATCAGCCGCCAGGCCTGTTCACCAACCGTCGCGGCCAATAGATGGTGAGCACCGGGAATGAAGTGCCGGGCCATCTCGACCAGGAAAAGTGGCGCGGTGGCAACGGCGGCGATCACGACAGCACGCTTGAGGTCGGCGATCTCAGTCTCGCGCGCCTGGGCTTCCTCGTCGTCAGCGCCAGCTTCGGTGTCTTGCACCAGGCTCGCTGCGTATCCGGCCTCGGCAACGGATCCGATCAGCGCGTCGGGATCGAGCATTCCGCGCGCACCGCCGACGCTGGCGCGTTCGGTGGCCAAATTGACGACGGCGCGCTCGACGCCCGAGACCTTAAGCAAGGCCTTTTCGACGCGCGAGACGCAGGACGCGCAGGTCATGCCGTCGATGCGAAGTTCGATCGTCTGAGGGGTGAGATCATAGCCGGCCTGGCGGATCGCGGCGCCGATCGCGACAGGGTCGCCGCCTTCGACATGCAGCCGTTGCGCTGCGAGATTGACCGTAGCGGCGCGCACGCCCGGCGTCGCCAAGACCGCCTGTTCGACCCGCCGCACGCACGACGCGCAGGTCATCCCAAGCACGGGCAGGTCGAGTGTCTTGAGAATTTGGTCGGGCATCGGCGCTCGCCTCTTGTCGATGCCCGGCTTGTGAGGCTTCCCATCATAGGAAGGTCAAGGCCTTGTCGTCGGCGTCAGTAGGAAATACGTGCGGACCCAAGCCCTCCCCTCATCGGAAGGTTTGTTGGTGATGAATCGAGAGTTGGAGCAGCAAACGACAAGTCGTGCGCGCTTCGGGCCTCCATCGTTACAATGATTGGAACGTCCGTTGGTGAGCTATAATATCGTAGAGGCAACGAATACGCGCAAGCGCTGTTTTAGTCTGACGGCGAGCGCCAATTTAGGCGCGCAAGGCCGCTCAACAATCTGAAGGGCAATAGAGATGCGCAAGATTCTAATCGCAGTTTACGCGGTGAGCCTCCTGAGCGCCGCCGGCGTCGCAGGCGCTTCGGCTCAGTCCATGGCCGGCCACGACATGAAGGGCATGGACATGTCCAAGGGCGGCATGAAGGGCCACGCGCAAATGGGCCGTGACGCCCTGAAGATGGACGAGATGCGAATGAGCAAGGCGATGATGGCGGCCAAGGCGTCCGACTTCGACCTGCTGTGGGCTAAGAAGATGATCGCGCACCACCAAGGAGCTATCGATATGAGCCAATCGCTGCTCAAGCACGGCGGCGATGCAGACGCCAAACGCATGGCGCAGATGACGATCGACGAGAACACCAAAGCCAAGGCCGACCTGGAGGCCTTTGTCCGCAAGCACGGCGGCTAACGTCGCGACTTGGCGAAGACCGGCGACGACGCCCTTGGCGTCGCGCGTCGGTTTCGCGCGGTCCATACTTGCGGGATAAAGGGGTTCTGCCGCGTATAGTCAGCGGGACACCTCCGGGGGCGAAGGACCGAGCATGACTTTGAATATCGATGATCTCATCGACAGGTTAGCGGCTCAGCCGCTCGACCGCTCGTTGGACGGTCTGGAATGGGACGTGGCGCGCGGTATCGCGCGCCGGAGCGCGGACCTGAAGACCGGCGCCGCCTTGGCGCCCGTCCGCGTCGCCTCGATCGGTCTGGCCCTGGCGATCGGCGTCACCGCCGGGGGCCTGGCGGCCGCCAGCACGGTGTCGGCGCCACAGCAACTGAGCACCTTCGATGTCTCGGCTCACCTCGCGCCATCGACCCTGCTAGAGGGCGACCGGTGAGCATCACCCGCAGTATCGTCCTTACGCTGGTGCTATCGACCCTCGCCGCCGCGATAGGCGCTTGGGCCGGTGGGCAATATGTCGTTCGCCGCATGCATCACGCCACGCCGCTGCACCAGATGGTTCACGAGAAACTCGATCTGACGCCCGACCAAGAGCAGCGCATCGACGGCTTGGAGCGTCAGTACGCGGCAAGGCGCAAGGCGCTGGAAGCGGAGATGCGGGCCGCCAACGCCGAGCTGGCCCAGGCCATCCAGGAACAGCACAGCTATACGCCCAAGGTGCAGGCAGCGATTGATCGCTTCCACATGGCGATGGGCGCTTTGCAAAAGGAAAGCATTCAGCATGTGATCGCCATGCGCGCTGTGCTCACTCCGCAGCAAGCCGCGCGTTTCGACGATACAGTCGTCAAGAACCTTACCGAACAGGCGCAGTGACCGCGGCGACGCCAACCGACGAGGTGCTCGCGGGTCAAGCCGCGAAGGGCGACGAGCGCGCGTTCGCGCTTCTGGTTGGTCGACACAAGGAAGCCCTCTACCGATTGCTGCGACGCTACACCGGCGATGCCGACGAAGCGTATGAGGCCGTGCATGAGGCGTTCGTTGCGGCCTGGGCGGCGCTGGGCCGCTACGATCCCGCGCGCGCTTTCGGTCCCTGGCTGCGCACCATCGCCATCAACAAGGCCCGCGACCGCGGGCGCAAGATGGCTGTGCGTCGCTTCTTCTTCGGCTCCGTCGCGCCGGACGATGCGCTGGCCCGTGCGGTCGATCCAGGCCTCGCGGCCGACGACCAGTTGCGCCAACGCCAAACCATGGGCCTGTTGGAGCAGGCGGTTGCGAAACTTCCCGACGCCTTGAAGGCTCC
>NCDQ01000200.1 GCA_002280275.1 Caulobacter vibrioides
ACCACACTCTGCTGCTTTCTGCGGCGCTGAATCTCGCCCTCGCCGCACATGGCCTGTGGATTGTCACCGGGCCGCTGTTGGCAATGGGGTGGAATGTGTGGCTCACATCATCCGTCATATTCTTGGCAACGGTCCTGCTAGGAGATATGGCTCCCAAATTTTTTGCCGCTCGCAATCCCTCGGTGGTTCTGCTCGGCAGCCTGCGTTTGCTGCATCCGCTGCGCAACGTGATCGACCCCCTCGCCTCGCTTGTTGATCGCACCACCGACGCGCTGCTGCAAAAATTCGTCACCCGGCACATCAAGACTCGCATGCCCGTAACGCGTGATGAATTCGAAACCCTGGTGGAAATGCGCCAGGAGCAGGGCCTGCTGGACAGTGATGACAGCGCCATGATCCATGAGGCGCTCGACATCGAGGAGCTCACCGTGCGCGACTGCATGATCCCGCGCGTGGATCTCGCGCTCATGAGCAGCGAGGACTCACCGCAAAAGACGACCACCATCCTTGAAAAATCTGTCGGGCGTTTTGTCATCGTCTACGGCGAGACCCCTGATTCGGTCGAAGGCGTGCTCGACACCAATGCCTGGAAACTCGCGAACCGCCCGGACTGGCGCACGCTCCTGCGCACGCCTGCCTTTGTACCTGAGACCATGCCTGTGCTCGAAGCCTTGGAACACCATCTGCAGCGTGATGAACAACCGGTGCTCATCGCGGATGAATACGGCGGACTTGAAGGAATGATCACCCGCCGTGAGATCGCCGACTGGCTGCTTTATGAAGCCGCACCATGGCATGGTGAGACCTCGGAGATTCGAGATCTAGGCGGCGGTCGTTTCCTGCTGGATGGCGGCACCCGGCTCGACCACATCAAGCAGGAACTCGGCGTCAGTTTCGACCTCGACCTGGATGTGAGCGGCATCGACACCATCGGCGGTTTTGAAAAGCAGTACGTGGTCGAACCCGATCCCGTGAAGCTAGCCGCCTATGGCGTCTCGTTCTCCGAACTGGCCAAGGCGCTGGAGGCGGCCAATCTCTCGGTCGGCGCCAACTTCGTCGAGCGGGCGGGCGAGGCCTATCTCGTTCGCGCCGACGCCCGGATCCGAAGCATCGACGAGATCGCCAACGCGATTATCGCCACGCGTGGCGGCGTCGCCGTCGCGGTCAAGGACGTCGCCGCCGTCAAGCTGGGCGGCGAGCTTCGCACCGGCGCGGCCAGCATGAACGGCCACGAGGTGGTGATCGGCACTTCCTTGATGCTGATCGGCGAAAACAGCCGCACCGTCGCCAAGGCGGTCGGCGATAAACTCGCCCAGGTCGAGAAGTCTCTGCCGCCGGGGATCATCGTCACCCCGACCCTGGATCGCTCCAAGCTGGTCAACGCCACCGTCTCCACCGTCGAGCGCAACCTGCTCGAAGGCGCCATCCTAGTCGCCGCGGCCCTGTTCCTGCTTCTGGGCAATGTCCGCGCCGCCTTGATCGCGGTGCTGATCATCCCGTTCTCGTTTCTGATGACCGCCATTGGCATGAACGGCCTGAAGGTCTCGGGCAATCTGATGAGCCTGGGGGCCTTGGACTTTGGCCTGATCGTCGATGGCACGGTGATCATCATCGAAAACTGCCTGCGGCGACTGGCCGAGCGCCAACACCACGAGGGCCGGCTGCTGACCCTGCGCGAGCGCCTGCAGGAGACGGTTCTGGCCTCACAGGAGATGATCCGTCCGACCGTCTACGGTCAGGCGATCATCTTCCTGGTGTTCGCGCCGCTGCTGACCTTCACGGGCGTGGAGGGCAAGACCTTCTCGCCGATGGCCATCACCCTGATGCTGGCCCTGGCCAGCGCCTTCGTGCTGTCCCTGACCTTCGTGCCGGCCATGATCGCCCTGCTGATCCGGGGCAAGGTCGCCGAGAAGGACGTCCCGGTCGTCGCCTGGATCAAAAAGGTCTACGAGCCGGTCCTGCGCCGCTCGGTCGCTCGGCCCTGGCCGTTCATCGCCGCCGGCGTGGGCATCTTCGCCATGGCCGGCGTGGTCTTCACCTTCCTGGGTCAGGAGTTCATTCCGCAACTGGACGAGAAGAACATCGCCCTGTCCTCGCAGCGCATTCCATCGACCTCCTTGGAGCAGTCGCTAGCGATGCAAAGAAAGGTCGAGCAGGCGATCACCAGCCTGCCGGAAGTGGAGCGGATGTTCTCCAAGACCGGCACCGCCGAGGTCGCCACCGATCCGATGCCGCCCAACATCTCCGATGGCTTCGTGATCCTCAAGCCCGAGAAGGATTGGCCCAAGGGCGTCGACAGCAAGGCCGATATCCTGGAACGGGTGCAGGCCAAGCTCGACGGCCTGGTCGGCAACAGCTTCGAGCTGACCCAGCCGATCCAGATGCGGTTTAACGAACTGATCGCCGGGGTGCGCGGCGATGTCGCCATCAAGCTCTATGGCGATGATCTGGAGGAGATGAGCGCCGCGGCCGCCAAGATCGGCGCGGCTCTGCAAGCAACCCCTGGCGCCGCCGACGTCCGGGTTGAACAGACCGACGGGGCCCCGACTCTCGACGTTCAGTTCGACCGCGCGGCCATCGCCCGCTTTGGCCTGAGCGTCGAAGATGTGGCCGACACCGTCGCCGCCGCCCTGGGCGGCCGGGAGGCCGGCCTGGTGTTCGAGGGCGATAGGCGCTTCGCCGTCGTTGTCCGCGTGCCGGCCGCCACCCGCAATGACCTGGACGTCCTGGGCGCCTTGCCGGTGATGCTGCCCGAGGAAGCGGGCCATGCTCGCGGCTCTGTTCCGCTCCGCGCCGTCGCCCAGTTCAAATTCGCCGATGGTCTCAACCAGATCAGCCGCGAGAACGGCAAGCGGCGGGTGGTGATCCAGGCCAATGTTCGAGGCCGCGACGTCGGCTCGTTCGTGGCCGAGGCCACCGGCAAGGTCGAGGCGGTGGTCCTGCCGTCCGGGGCCTGGCTCGAATGGGGGGGGCAGTTCCAGAACCTGAAGGCCGCTTCCGATCGCTTGGCCATCGTCGTGCCGCTGTGCTTCGCCCTGATCTTCGCCATTCTCTACATGGCGTTGGGCGGGATCGGCCGGGCCCTGGCGGTGTTCACCGCCGTGCCCTTGGGCCTGGCCGGGGGCGTCTTCGCCCTGGGCCTGACCGGGATCGCGTTCTCGGTTTCGGCGGCGGTGGGCTTCATCTGCCTGTCGGGCGTGGCGGTGCTCAATGGCCTGGTGGTCATGAGCAGCGTGCGCCAGCGGCTTGAAGACGGCGTCGAACTGACCCAGGCGATCATCGACGGGACCATGGAGCGGGTGAGGCCGGTGATCATGACGGGCCTGGTTCCGGCCATCGGCTTCGTGCCCATGGCCCTGGCCCATGGCACGGGGGCCGAGGTGCAAAAGCCCCTGGCCATCGTCGTCATCGGCGGCCTGATCACCGCCACGGCCCTGACCCTGCTGGTCCTGCCGGCCATCAGCCAGGTGATCCTGCGCATCGGCGGCCGGTCGACCAAGGTCGAGCACGACGCCGAACCCCTGACCGCCCACTAGCCCTGCGCCCCGACGCCGCTTGGCGTCGGGGCGTTCCTTCCGGAGAGCGCCATGAGTCCTTCAATGATGCTGCTGAGGATCTACACAGACGAGGCGACCTATTTTGGCGACCGCCGGGTCTTCGAGGTGATCGCCGCGCGCGTCCGCGACGCCAAGCTGGCCGGGGCGACCGTGCTTCAGGCCCTGATCGGCTTTGGCAAGTCGGCCCATACCCATACCCGCCATATCCTCGACGATGACCAGTCGATCGTCATCGAGATCATCGACGAGGAGGAGCCCTTGCGGGCCTTTGTCGCGACCTTGGACGACCTGCCCGACATCGGCCTCGTCACGCTGGAGCGCGTGGAGGTCCTGCGCCGCGGTCCGCCAAGCCCCGTCCGGGCGGTTTCATGACCGCCGTCGCGCAGGCTGATCCGTTCATTCTGACCACCAGCCAGATCGTCGCCGCCAAGCCGCAGATGGCGTTCAAGTTGATCAGCGATCTTCCGGCCTATGCAACCTGGGCGCCGTTCCTGACCATCGTGCCGGCGGCCAGGCAAGCCGGGCCCGGGCAGCTGGATTTTCGGATTTGGGTCGGCAAGATCCCGGCGCCCTTCGTGATGGCCGGCGAGGTCGTGGTCAGTGAGCCCGGCCGCCTGATCGCCTGGCGGATGGGTGGGTTTGGCATCCGGCTCCTGGAGACCTTCGAGATCGCCCAGGTGCGGGCCGGGACGCAGATCAGCCATAGCGTCCAATGCGATGGCCGGCTCAGAGGGCTGATCGGCAAGGGTCTGCTGCGCACCTATGGCGGGGTCATGCGGGCGCTCGACGCCGCCATCGCCCGTCGGCTAGCCCTGCCAAAGATCCGACTTTGACGCCGAGACTTTTTCATACCGCCGAGGGGCTTGGTGAGCCTTGAAGCCATCTCGACCGTTGGGTTTGGCGGCCATCGCCGCCAAACCGCACCCTGACGCCGGAGACGACCCCATGGCCACCGCCAAGCCACACCCTGAAGACGGCGAAAAGCCCGGTCACGAGCACGACCATGATGGTGGCGGCGAAGCGGGCGGTCACGACCACGCGCATGGCGGCGTCTTCGGTGAGCGCACCGAACTGATCTTCGCGATCGGCTCGGGCGTTGCCCTGGCCACGGGCTGGTTGATAAGTCTGCGCCTGACCGGCCTGGCGCCCCTGGCCTTCTTCCTGATCGCCTACGGCCTGGGCGGCTTCTTCACGCTGAAGGAGGCGATCGAGAACCTTCGCAAGCGCCAGTTCGAGATCGACAGCCTGATGCTGGTCGCCGCGGCCGGCGCCGCGGCCCTGGGACAGTGGGCCGAGGGCGCGCTGCTGCTGTTCCTGTTCAGCATTGGCCATGCACTGGAGCATTTCGCGATGGGCCGCGCGCGCCGCGCCATTGAGG
>NCDQ01000201.1:0-3596 GCA_002280275.1 Caulobacter vibrioides
GAACCGGGGGTCTTCGGCCGCGCCCGGCATATTCTTGGCCATCTCGGGGGTGAAAGTCCCGAACACCGTCGAGACGTGGACGCCGACCTTCTCGAACAGACGGCCGTGCATCATGCCCATTACGCCGCCGCCGCCGGCCGGTCGATCCCAGGCCTTCTTCTCGAAGCGGCCGGGCGCGCCGGGATAGAGGTCGGCGGGGGCCTCGTCCTCAAGCTGCTCGAAGGCGGCGCAGATCTGGTCGCGCAGGCTTTCGAACCACGCCCGCGCGGCGGCCTTCTGGGTGTCGAGGTCTTGATCGGTGCTCATACCCGCCGATTAAGCCTCCACGCGTCCGCGTGCAAATGGGTCCGTGACGACAACGGGGGTCCAGGGGTTCGACAGCGACCGCTTCAGGCGGCCATACTCGGCCCCCAAGACGGCGCGGCGGAGGTCCAGATCAGGTCAGCGCCGTGAAGATCAGGGCCACGACGACGATGTCGAAGATGCGGACGGCGATGGACATGGCGAGCTCGCGGCGATGAATTCACCTTCGATTAAGCAAGAACGGCGCCAGCCGGAGGCGGCTGGCTGATGGCCCTGTTCTTCGATGCGGCCTGGTATGATCAACAACTGTCCGAGCGCCGCCTGCCGCGCGCGGTCCTTGCGGCCGTGGCGGGCATGACGGAAGGAGATCTCGCCCTGGCCTTCAAGGACCAGCGCGAGCTTTCGATGCGAGAAATCAACGCTTTCGCCGAACTGCTGGGCGTTTCGGCGGCCGAGGCGGCGTCACGCGCGGGCGTTCGCCCGCCGCCCGCGAGTGACCGCGAGAGGATCGCAGCTCTCGAGGCGCGGGTGGCCGCGCTGGAAGCGCAGTTGGCCCGCCTGACGCGTTAGATATTGGTCTTTTTCAGGAGGCCCGTGGGCGGGCGCCGGTCGGCGGGCCCCGAATATTCCGTGCCAAGATAGGTCGATCTGGCCGTATCGAGCACTTCCTGCCCACCGCGCAGGCCGCGCTTCTGGCCCGACTGTCCCATGATGTGCGCGGCGAAGGCGGCGAAGCCTTCGCGGCGAGGCGGAGGCGGCGCGGGCTGTGCGTCTTCTTCGACCACGAACACCAAGTCTTCGTCAGCGTCGCGACGCGCGGAGTCCCGCGGCGCCGGCAAGGCGCGACGCGTGGGGCCAGGGCGTCGAAGGGGGTCGATCGGACCGCTCATGCCCCGACCCTAGGGCGGGACGGTTAAGAACGGCTGGATCGGCTTGGTTAAGACTTGCTAGCCAGCTTGGCGATCTGTTCCTGCATCGCCTCCATCTGGCGCTTCAGGTCGGCCAGGGAGTCGTCACTGGGGGGGGCGGCGGCGGGCGCGGGCGCGGGTTCGGCCGCGGCGGCGGCGGCGTCCTCGGGGCGCACATAGGCGAACGGCGAGAACATCTTCATCGCGCGATCGAACAGGGCCATGTTCTGGCGGATCTGCTCCTCATAGACGCCCATGCCTGGCATCTTGCCTGGGGCCATGGTCGACAGCTGGCCGCGCAGGCGCTCCTGCTGCTTGGCGAAGCTCTCGAGTGACATCTCCAGGTACGACGGCAGGAAGGCCTGCATCGAGTTGCCGTAGAAGCCGATCAACTGACGAAGGAACTGGATGGGCAGCAGGTTCTGGCCGCCGCCGCGGTTTTCTTCCTCGAAGATGATCTGGGTCAAGACGGAACGAGTGATGTCGTCGTTTGTCTTGGCGTCGTACACCACGAAGTCGACGCCCTCCTTCACCATGTCCGAGAGGTGTTCGAGGGTGACGTATGAGGAGGATGCGGTGTTGTAGAGGCGGCGGTTGGCGTATTTTTTGATGATCACGCGCTGGGCGGCCGATTTTTCGCTTCCGGCGGCCGCTTCGCCTTTTTCAGGGTTCTCGGACATTTCGTTCCCTAAAGCGTCTTCAGACGAGGTTGTTTAGCAGTTCGTCGTCCGAAAACACGTTTCTGATCAAGACCCTGGACTGTCAAAAAGATATTCCAGGCGGCGGTTACGTCCGCTTTTCGCATCGCACTATCGCGAATGCAAAGGGATGACGCCAGTGGTCTGATGACTTGGAGGCGTCGCGAAGGCGTGAAAATGTGCTCGTGACGAACGCGGTCGTCGCGTGCATGCTGATGTTGCATTGCAAAAGAACGGGCGCCGCAACCGCGAAGCGTCACGTCAGAACGTCACGGGAGCTATCGCATGAGCGAGATCGTCATCGTTTCCGCCGCCCGCACGCCGGTGGGCTCGTTCAACGGGGCCCTGGCCAGCCTGCCGGCTTCGGAGCTGGGCAAGGCCGCCATCGAGGCCGCCGTGTCGCGCGCGGGCATCGCGCCCTCCGACGTCGATGAAGTGATCCTGGGCCAGGTGCTGCAGGCCGCCGCCGGTCAGGGTCCGGCGCGCCAGGCCTCGGTCAAGGCCGGCATCCCGGTCGAGGCGCCGGCCTGGAGCCTGAACCAGCTTTGTGGTTCGGGTCTGCGCGCGGTCGCTCTGGCCGCACAGCAGATCGCCGACGGCTCGGCCAAGGTGGTGGTCGCCGGCGGTCAGGAAAGCATGAGCCAGGCGCCGCACGCTCAGAACCTGCGCGGCGGCCAGAAGATGGGCGACCTGCAGTTCGTCGACACCATGATCAAGGACGGCCTGTGGGACGCCTTCCACGGCTATCACATGGGTCAGACCGCCGAGAACATCGCCAGCCGCTGGCAGATCACCCGCGAGGATCAGGACAAGTTCGCTGTCGCTAGCCAGAACAAGGCCGAGGCCGCCCAGAAAGCCGGCAAGTTCGACGACGAGATCGTTCCGATCACCATCAAGGGCCGTAAGGGCGACACGATCGTCGACAAGGACGAGTTCATTCGTCACGGCGCCACGATCGAGAGCGTCCAGGGCCTCAAGCCGGTGTTCAACAAGGAAGGCTCCGTCACCGCCGCCAACGCCTCTGGTCTCAACGACGGCGCCGCCGCCCTTGTGCTGATGAGCGCTGAGGAAGCCGCCAAGCGAGGCCTCAAGCCCCTGGCCAGGATCGCCTCTTGGGCCAATGCCGGGGTCGAGCCCGAAATCATGGGCACCGGCCCGATCCCGGCCTCGAAGAAGGCGCTGGAAAAGGCCGGTTGGTCGGTCGCCGACCTTGACCTCGTGGAGAGCAACGAAGCCTTCGCCGCTCAATCGCTGTGCGTCGTGCGCGAGCTGGGCCTCGACCCGGCCAAGGTGAACGTCAACGGCGGCGCCATCGCCATCGGCCACCCGATCGGCGCTTCCGGCGCGCGCATCTTGACCACGCTGGTCCACGAGATGAAGCGCTCGGGCGCCAAGAAGGGCCTCGCCACGCTGTGCGTGGGCGGCGGCATGGGCGTGGCCATGTGCGTGGAAGCGATCTGAGCCAAGCCAGTCGGTGACCCGTCTCTCGGCGGGTCACTCAAGCCATAAGAAAAGCGATCGGGAGAGTTACATGACGAGAGTTGCGTTCGTGACCGGCGGCACCCGCGGGATCGGTCGGGCCATCTGCGAGCGGCTGATCGCTGACGGCCACAAGGTGGCCGCAGGATATTCGGGCAACGAAGCCGCCGCCGAAGCCTGCGCCAAGGAACTGGGCGTTATGGTCGTG
>NCDQ01000201.1:3669-15539 GCA_002280275.1 Caulobacter vibrioides
ATGGTCGTGAAGGGCAATGTTGGGGTGTTCGAGGACTGCCAGGCGGCCGTGAAGAAGGTCGAAGCCGAACTGGGTCCGATCGACATCCTGGTCAACAACGCCGGCATCACCCGCGACGGCATGCTGCACAAGATGACCTACGAGCAGTGGTCGGAAGTGATCCGGGTCAACATGGACTCGGCTTTCAACATGACCCGCCCGGTGATCGAGGGCATGCGCGACCGCAGCTGGGGCCGGATCATCAACATCAGCTCGATCAACGGCCAAAAGGGCCAGATGGGTCAGACCAACTACTCGGCGGCCAAGGCCGGCTTGATCGGCTTCACCAAGGCCCTGGCCCTGGAGAACGCCAAGAAGGGCGTCACGGTCAATGTGATCTGCCCTGGCTATATCGACACCGAGATGGTGGCTGCGGTTCCCGAGAACGTGTTGGCCGGCATCATCGCGGGCATCCCGGTCGGACGCCTGGGCCGCGGCGAGGAAATCGCCGACATGGTCTCGTTCCTGGCGGGTGAGCGCGCGGGTTTCGTGACCGGCGCAACCCTGACCCTGAACGGCGGCCAGTACATGGCCTGACGATCGCTTTTGAAGCTCGGGCTTGACGGCCACTGTTGCGCTTTGGCCTCATGTCCCGGGCTTCGGGTGATCGGCGTTCGCGCGTCCAAGATTCGCCCCAGTCGACGGGCAGTACGGATCGCATGACAGTCTGTAAGGCGGAGTTTGGCGAATGGGGCGCCCGAGCGGCCCTGACGATCGCCGCTCTGGTGCTCATGGGAGCGTCCGCGCACGCCCAGCAGCTTCCGCACTCGCTGCGCGACGCCCTGCTTGGCCACAAGGGCCCGGCGGAGGCGCGGCGCGCCCCTACGCCGCCCGTGGCGCGCTATGTTTCCGAAACCGGCGGGGCGTTCATCTTCGACCAGGGCGCGCCGCGTCCCCTCATCAAGTTCGACAACAGCGCCGAGATCTGGGTGCTGCAGGCCCAGCCCGCCTCGCGCGGTGATGTCATCTATCGCAACGATCTGGGCGAACCCGTCCTACGGGTCACCAAGCTCGGCGGGATCATCCTGTTCACCGACGACGCGCCGATGGGCGCCGCAGCCGCCCTTTCGGGTCGGGCCCAGTCGATTCAGCCACCGGCGATCCTGTCCTTCAATGTCTTTGTGCAGAGGGTTCGGGTGGCAACGGCGCGCGCCAGCCGCGCCGCGCAGCGCAATATCGAGTTCGCCACCGTGGAGGACGTCCGCCCGGAAACTTCGGTGCTGGCCGCCGACTCGGCGACCGTGGTCGCCGAAGCCTTCGAGCGCATGGCGCGCAAGGGCGACCGGTCGCTGATCTCGCGAATCGCTCGCGTGCTGCTGGCCGAGGGACATAAGCCTTCCGCCTCGCTGAAGGACGGGTCGCTGACCATCACCTACTCTCCGGAGCAGGGTCTGGCGGGGCGGCCATCCTCGAAGAAGATCATCAAGGTGATCCACCGCTAGCCATTTTGCCGAACGCCGTTCTGCAAGCTTGGCCTTAAACACCCAGCGGCGGTTTACGGGGGCGGCGCATTGCTCTAGGCGATACGCCCTCGACGGTGTCGATGCACGAACGCAACCTTGCGTCATGCGACGCTAGCGAGCCTTTCCGCGCGCTCGCAAGGTCTTATTGTCGCGTCATGGTGAATTCCGATCCCGCTACCGCGCCCGAAAGAGGCCGCCTGAAGATGGCCGATATCGCGCGTATGGCGGGCGTGTCTGTTTCGACGGTGTCGCGCGCGCTGGCGGGGAATCCTCTGATCCCTAAGCCGTTGCGCGACCAGATCGTTCAGATCGCTCAGACACACGGCTATGTCGTCAACCAGTCGGCGCGGTCCCTGCGTTTGCGCAAGACCGACACGATCGGCGTCATCATCCCGCTAGCTCACGAGACGGGCCAACTGATTTCGGATCCCTTCTTCCTCGAGATGATCGGGCGGTTGGCCGACGAGATCACCCGGAGAAACTATGCGGTCTTGCTGCACAAGGTGGTCGTCACCGAGCCCGGCTGGCTGGACCGGATCATCCAGGCGCATCGCGCCGACGGGCTGCTGTTGATCGGGCAAAGCAATCAGCACGATGTCCTCAATACGGTCGCCCAGACCTACAGGCCGCTGGTCGTGTGGGGCGCCAAGCTGCCGGGGCAGACCTACTGCGCGGTCGGAAGCGACAATGTCGCCGGCGGCCGTTTGGCGGTCGCGCATCTGGCGGCGGCGGGGCGCAAGCGGATCGCCTTTCTGGGCGCCACCGACGCTCCGGAAGCCGCTCAGCGGTTCGACGGCTATCGACAGGGCCTGGCCGAAGCGGGACTGGCCCGCGACCCCGCCTTGGTCGTCGCCGCGCCCTACACGATGGATGAGGCGCGCCGCGCGATCGCCGACTTCATCGCCACGGGCGCCGACTTCGATGCGGTCTTCGCCTTCTCCGACGTCATCGCCCTGGCGGCGATCGCCGCGCTTACGGCGGCGGGCAAGACCGTTCCAGGCGACGTCGCGGTGGTGGGCTTCGACGACATCGTGCTGGCCCGCCACAGCGCGCCGCCCCTGACCACGGTGCGTCAGGATCTGGAGCTTGCGGCGCGCGAGATGGTCGATCGGCTGTTCGCTCGCATGGCCGGCGAGCCTGCGGGTTCAGCCCTATCGCCCGTGGAGCTGATCGTGCGGGGCAGCAGCGCTTAGCGGCGGCCGGAGTGACGCCCTAGGTGGCCTCGATGCCGATGGACTTCAGGTCCTTGAGGAACCGCGTCAGGCTCTGGTGCGATCGGCGCAAGCCATGCAGCACCTCGGGTTTGGCCAAGGCGGCGTGCGGGACAATGAACCCTTCGCGGCCTACGCGTTGGGCCATGCCCTTTTCAAGCATCTCCACAAAACGGCGACGAACCGTCTCGTAGGGCAGACCCAGGGAATCGGCGACCTGACGAACGGTCAGGGGGCGGCGCTCGTGGTCGGGCGGCACCTCATCGATATCAGCGTAGAGACCGCCGCGGATATGTGAGCAGTTTCCGGCCCATAACGTGGTGAAGACGAGCGCGTAGAGCAGGTCCGAACCGTGGACCTCGTTGGCGATTTCGACCCAGCGCAAAATGTAGTCGGTCGCGTAGCGCGATGCGGCGCGAGCGTTGGCGTACTCTTCAGACATAGGCGACTTAGTTCCCCCCGGAGTCGACGCGTCCACTGTGATTTGAAATGGATTGCACGGCTCAAGTTACGACGCCATGCGACCAAGTTGCCCACAATGGGTACCCGCTTTGAGCGCCTGCGACATGCTGACGCAGGCCCCTCAAGCTTGGCTGGGGGCGTGCTCTCGCGCGCTGATTTGGAACAAGGAACAGCCTGTTTCGCGACCGCCCATTCAGCCCATGGAGGGCGTCCAGTCCGCCGGCGCCATCTCGAAACCTTCGAACCGGAAGGCATCCGGCGCGCAGGTCGGGACCCAGGACGTAGGCCGTCGCCCCCTTGCCGTCTGGCGGCGACAACGTCAGCGAGATCGGCGCGCCGGCGTAGTAGTGCCAGGTCTCCACCGCATCCACGCGATGCCAGGCCGACATCTGTTCGGCCTCGAGCAGGTAGTAGATGCAGGTCGACGCGGCGCGGCCGTCGGGGCCGGGCGCATCCTGAAAGGTCTGCCGGTACCAGCCGCCCTCGGGATGCGGCTGAAGGTCCAGCATGCGCACGATCTCCTGCGCGCCCAGATCGCCCGAGAGGCCAAGGCCTGACTTCGTCATGTCACTCATCCCTTGAACCCGTCTTTGGCCGCTCGGATCTCTGCGAAGGCTTGAGCGGCCGTTGCGGCGCCCGGCCTCAGCAGCGGCGCACGCAGGAACGGGTTGGTCGCCTTCTCGGCGCCGATCGTGGTGGGGACGGTCGGTTCGCCCCGCTCCCGGGCGGCGAACACGGCTTCGGCCCTCGAGGCAACGGCTGTGGCGTCGTCGACCGACAAGGCGAAGCGGGCGTTCGAGGCGGTGTACTCGTGGGCGCAGTAGACCGTGGTCGCCTCCGGCAAGGCGGTCAGCCGCTGAAGTGACGCCCACATCTGCTCGGCCGTGCCCTCGAACAGGCGCCCGCACCCCAGGGCGAACAGGGTGTCGCCGACGAAGGCGATGGCGTTCTCGGCGTCGTGATAGCTGATATGGCCCAGGGTGTGGCCACCGGTGTCGATGACGTCAAAGCGGGTTTCGCCCAGCATCACGACGTCGCCGTCGACCAGCGCCCGATCCAGAGGCGCGATGCGGGTCACTTCGGTCGGCCCGACGATTGCGGCGCCCGTCGCCGTCTTCAGCGCTTCGTTGCCGCCGGCATGGTCCGGATGCCAGTGCGTGTTGAGGATCATGTCGAGCGACCAGCCCAGCTTGCCCAGTTCGGCGAGAATGGCGTCCGCGTCGGGCGTATCGATTGTGGCGACCTTTCCGGTCGCCTCGTCGCGAACCAGGAAGCCGTAGTTGTCTGACAGACAGGGGAACTGATGAACGATCAAGGCCATGGGGGTGCTCTGGTGCGGCGACGCGGGCGAGCCTACAACGAAGCCCTCGTGGTTCGGGAGACTCAATGCGTCGCGACGTGCTCGATCTCAGGGCCTTCTACGCCTCGCCGCTGGGCCGCGCGGCGCGGACCATGCTGACGCGCAAGGTCGAGGAGGCCTGGGGCGACACCCGCGACCTCGACGTTCTGGGCGTGGGCTACGCCACGCCGTTTCTGGACGCCGCGCGCGCCAAGGCCCGTCGCGTGGTGGCCGCCATGCCGGCCCAGCAGGGGGTCGAGGTCTGGTCGCACGGCGGGCGCAATCAGGCGTGTCTGGTCGAGGACACCGCCCTTCCGCTGCCCAACGCTTTGTTTGATCGGGTGTTGGCGGTTCACGCGCTCGAAGAGGCTGACGATCCGGTCGCCCTGCTGGCCGAGATCGGGCGGGTCATGGCCCCGACCGGCCGTCTGATCGTCGCGGTCTCGTCCCGCGACGGGGTGTGGGCGGGCGCCGAGGGCACCCCTTTTGGGCACGGCCGGCCCTACAGCCGCAGCCAGCTGGAAAGCCTGATCCGCGAGGTCGGACTGGAGCCGGCGGGTTGGACGCGCGCGCTCTACGTCCCGCCGGTGGCCGCCATGTCCGGTTGGGCCGAGGGCTTCGAGCAGGTCGGCGCGACGCTCTGGCCGCGCTTCGCCGGGGTGATCCTGATGGAGGCGATCAAACAGACCTTTGCGGTCAAGCCGCGTGGCCATCGCGCCCGCGCCAGAGTCTTCGCGCCGGGCGTCCTGCTGCCCAGTCCGGCGGGCCCCACGCCCGCGCACCACACCGGCGAGCGCTCCATTTCGGTCAATAAGGCGCCCGTTCCACAGGCACCGAGCGGCCTTGATTGCTGAACGCACTTGGAGCCGGGGCTCTGCGCGCCTAGCTTGGACTTGTCGAAACTGTTCGCCCGCGGGAGCCGCGCCATGAAGATGATCGTCGCTGTGATTAAGCCGAGCCGCCTGGACGCGGTGCTCGAAGCGGTCACCGAGGCGGGCGCGTCAGGCCTGACCGTCACCGAGGTGCGCGGCTATGGCCGTCAGAAGGGCAAGACTGAGGTCTATCGCGGCGCCGAGTACGAGGTGAAGCTGCTGCCCAAGGTGAAGCTGGAGATCGCGGTGCCCACCGACGTGCTCGAGCCTGTCATCGAGGCGCTCCAGCGCACCGCCAACACCGGCAAGATCGGCGACCGCAGCGATCGCCGGCTGACCCAAACAAGAGTTCACAAGACCGCACGCTCAAGCGGAGCCATAACGCCGTTACGCGCGTTCATGATCGACACGCGGCTTCAGGGTGGACATGGTCGAGCGCGCTTCCGTCTTTCAACCAGGCTACAACTGTTGGCGGGTCGAGCCCGCCGACCGCGTCGCCCTGCTCATCGACAATGACGAGACGTTCGACGCGCTGAAGCCGCTTCTGTTGGCGGCGCGCAAGTCGATCTGGATCCTGGCCTGGGTGTTTGATCCCCTGACCCGGCTCGACCCTGACCGTGTCCGCAAGAGCCGTGATCCGACCTCGGCCGACCGGATCGGTCTGATCCTGCGCCGCCAGGCCGCGCTCAATCCTGCCCTCGATGTGCGGGTGCTCACCTGGGACATGCCCTTTCCCATCGCCGCCTCGCAGTTGTTCGGCCCTCATCGGGGCGCGGCCTTCTTCGCGGGATCGCGGGTCAAGTACCGGCTGGACGCCACCCTGCCGGCCAGCGCCTGCCACCACCAGAAGGCGGTGATCATCGATGGCGTGACGGCGCTGATCAGCGGCGGCGACATCGGCGTCGACCGTTGGGACGACACCCGGCATCTCGACGACAACCCGCTCCGGCGCTTGCCGACCGGCCGGCGCTATCCCGCTCGCCACGAGGTCGCGATGCTGGTCGACGGTCGGGCCGGCGAGGCGATGGCGGATCTGTTCATCGATCGCTGGCGGGCCTCGGGCGGCGAGCCGATCGCGCATCCGACGCGTCCCGACGAGACGCCCTGGCCGCAGGGGTTGATCCCGGATCTGCGCCGCGCCCCTGTGGCGGTCGCCCGCACGTCCGCCGCCTGGCGGGGGCGGCCCGAGGTCACCGAGTGCATGCTGTTGCATCTGTCGGCCATCCGACGCGCCGCACGGCTGATCTATCTGGAGAACCAGTACCTGACCTCGCCGATCATTGTCGAAGCCCTGGCCGAGCGTTTGGCCGAGCCTGACGGGCCCGAGGTCGTCACCATCGGGCCGGCGCGCAGCCCCAGCTATTTCGATAAGATGACCATGGACAGCGCCCGAACGGCGGCGATCAACCGTCTGCGCGAGGTTGACGTGCATCGCCGATTCTCGGCGTTCTCGGCGCATACGCCCAAGGGCGGGCAGATCATTGTGCACTCGAAAGTCTCGATCATCGACGACGAGGTGCTGCGGATCGGCTCAGCCAATCTGAACAACCGCTCGATCGGTCTGGACAGCGAGTGTGACCTGGCGCTCGAGGCGCGCGACGATCTTGAGCGCGAGACGATCAGAGGGTTCCTGGGCCGTTTGGTCGGTCACTTCCTCGACCGCACGACGCAAGACGTGTTGGCGGCGATGGCGCGCGAGGGCGGTTTGGCGGCGGCGATCAACGCGCTGGACGTGCATGGCGGCCCGCCTCGGCGGCTTCACCTCCAGCTCGACGACCAGCGGCAGGTGATCGGAGGCCAGGCGCGCTCGTGCGTCGTACGGGGACTTCACGGCGCGCGTCTCGAGACCCTTGGTCAAGAAGACATGGTCGATCCGCATGAACGGAAAGCTCGACGGAAAGGTGGCGGTGGCTGGGCGCAACCAGGCTGGGCTGGGCGCCTGAGCGTCGCGCAACGCCGTGCGGAGCATGCGATAGGTCGCCGAATAGGGCGTCGCGTTGAAGTCGCCCAATACGACCCCGGGCGCTGTCCAGGCGTCATCGCCCATCCAGTCCGGACCCAGCAGCGCGGCCGCCTGACGCTTCTGCTCCTGGGGGACGAGGCCCAGGTGGGTGTTGATGATCTGGACCTTGGCGTCGCCGACCTCGACCTCGATCCAGAGCGCGCCGCGCGGTTCCAGCCCCGGCACCTGACGATACAGCGGCAGGCCCTGGGCCTTGATGCGGCGCTCGGGCAGGGCGGTCAGGATCGCGTCGCCGTAAAGCTCTTCCTCGACGGCCATCGCCGGATGGAAGTGGAAGCTCATCTTCAGCAGTTCGGCCAGCCGGTGGGCTTGGTCCACGCTCTGGGTGCGAGCCCGGCCCACGTCCAGCTCCTGCAGGGCCACGACGTCCGGCCGTTCAGCCGCGATGACCTCGGCCACCCGCTCGACGTCGAGCTTGCGGTCCGTGCCCACGCAGCGGTGGACGTTGTAGGTCATCAGACGAAACGTCTTCATCCGTCGAAGAGATCGCCCGAGCTTGGCGAAGGTTCCCGGCTGGGCGGCGCGCTGTTGCGGCTCAGCATGAACAGGCAGGTCTCGCTGCGCCAGTTTTCCCAGGCGCTTGTCGGATCCATTGGACGCGCCGCGCCGGCTCCGGCGAAAGCCGCGCTGGCGTCGACGCGCAGATTGAGATCCGCCGTCAGGGCCATGAAGTCGGCCAGGGTGCACAGGTGGATGTTCGGGGTCGACCACCAGGGCAGGGGCAGGGCCTTGGTCTCGGGCATGCGGCCGCGGCTGAGCAGCGACCAGCGTACGCGCCAGTGGCCGAAGTTCGGGAACGAGACGATCGCACGGTCGGCGATACGCAGCAGCTCGTCCAGCACGTGGCGCGGATTGCGCGTCGCCTGCAGGGTCTGGGACAGCACCGCATAATCGAACGAGCGGTCCGGGAAATGGTCGAGGTCCAGATCGGCGTCGCCCTGAACAACCGACAGGCCGCGCGCCATGCAGGCGGCCACGCCCGAAGCGCTCAGCTCCAGGCCACGGGCGTCCACTTGCTTTTCGTGCGCCAGAAGGTCCAGCAGCACGCCTTCGCCGCACCCGACGTCCAGCACGCGCGACCCGGGGCGCACCAGGCGCAGGATCTCGCGGAAGTCTTCGCGAATGACGGTGTTGTTCAAACCAGCCCCCGATCGCGTTCGGCCGAGGCCAGAAAGCCTTCCAGCGCGGCGTCCATCACCGGCTCGTCCAGCAGGAAGGCGTCATGGCCCTTGTCGCTCTCGATCTCTGCGAAGGCTGCGCGGGCCCCGGCGGCGGTGAGGGCGCGGACCAGGTGGCGGTTCTCGGCGGTCGGATAGAGCCAGTCGCTGGAGAAGCTCAGCACGCAGAACCGCACGTGCCGCGCCCGCGTGAACGCCTTGGCCAGCACGCCGCCATGGCTGGCGGCGATGTCGAAATAGTCCATGGCCCGCGTGATGTAGAGGTAGCTGTTGGCGTCGAACCGGTCGACGAAGCTGGACCCCTGATGGCGCAGATAGCTTTCGACCTGGAAGTCGGCGTCAAAGCCCCACGACAGGCCGTCGCGCTGCAGCTCGCGGCCAAACTTCCGCTGCAGGGCGGGCTCGGACAGATAGGTGATGTGCGCGGCCATACGCGCGACAGCCAGGCCCTTCTCAGGACGCACGCCGTGCTCGGCATAGGCGCCGGCGCGCCAGTCGGGATCGGCCATGATCGCCTGGCGGCCCACCTCGTGGAACGCGATGTTCTGGGCCGAGTGGCGCGAGGCCGAGGCCAGCACCACGGCGCTGAACATCCGCTCGGGATAGTCCACGGCCCATTGCTGGACCTGCATCCCGCCCATCGAACCGCCGACGACGGCGAACAGGGTCTCGACCCCCAGCGCTGAGACCAGCATGGCCTGGGCCCGCACCATGTCGGCGATGGTGATGACCGGGAACGACAGGCCGTAGGTCTTGCCCGTGGCCGGATTGATCGAGGCCGGGCCGGTCGAGCCCATGCAGCCGCCGATCACGTTCGAGCAGATGATGAAGTGTCGCGCGGGATCCAGGGGCTTGCCTGGTCCGACGAGGCGCTGCCACCAGCCGGGTTTCCCCGTCGTTGGGTGGGGTGAGGCCACATACTGGTCGCCGGTCAGCGCGTGACAGATCAGGACGGCGTTCGACTTGTCAGCGTTGAGCGTCCCATAGGTCTGGTAGCCGACCTCAAGATTCTCAAGCACCGCCCCGGAGTCCAGCCGCAGGGGTTCGTTGGCGGGAAACCGCCAGGTTCCCCCGCCGGCGGGCGTGACCAGATCGAAAGCAGCCATGCCGCCTTGGAGCGCTTGGCGAAGAAGGTGTCAACCGCCGGCTTCCTGACAGGGCGACGGACGGCTATGGAGGGCGCATGGAGCGACTGATCCTCATGCGTCACGGTAAGGCCGAACGGCACGCCCAGAGCGGCGGCGACTTCGAGCGCGCCTTGGCCGCCAGCGGGCGCGCCGACGCCTCGCTGATGGGCAAGATGTTGGCGGGTTTGGCCTATGAGCCAGACCTTCTTCTGGTCTCGTCGGCGCGGCGCACCCGCGAGACCGCCGAGCAGGTGGCGGCGCATTTTCCGAAGGCCCGCGTGGAGCACCTGCGCGACCTCTATCACGCCGATCCTGAAGAGATCCTCCAGGCCGTCGAGGACGCCGTCGACGCCGCCGGCACGGTGATGGTGGTCGGACACAATCCGGGCATGCACGAACTGGCCCTGCGGCTTTGCCTGGGCGGCGAAGCCTCGCCGATCCAGACGAACAAGCTCCGCAGCCGTTTCCCGACCTCGACCGTCGTGGTCCTGGCGTGGGACGGGACAGAGAGCCCGCGTCTGGAGCATCTGTTTTACGCCAACGAGAACGGCGGGATGGGCGGCGAATGACCCTGATCTACAAGATCCTGTCCCGCGCCGAGTGGGACGCCGCCAAGGCCGTTGGCCGCTTCGAAGGCTCGGCCGTCGACTTGGCCGACGGGTTCATTCACCTGTCCGCCGGCGACCAGGCGCAGGAGACCGCCGCCAAGTGGTTCAAGGGGCAGGCGAATCTGGTCCTGCTGGCGGTCGAGGCCGAACCGCTGGGCCAGGCCCTCAAGTGGGAGGCCTCGCGCGGCGGGGCCCTGTTCCCGCATCTCTATCGCCCGCTGCTTATATCGGACGTGACGAGCGAGGCGGATCTTGAATTGGACGCCGACGGCGTGCCGCAACTGGGCGACCATCTCACATGAGCTTTCACGATATCGCCGCCCGCGCCCTGCACGCCTTCGAGCCCGAGGACGCTCACGGCTGGGCCATTCGCGGCCTGAAATGGGGCCTTGGCCCGCGTGACGGCCAGCCCGACGATCCGATCCTGGCGGTGAAGCTGGCGGGCCTGGAGCTGCCCAACTGCGTGGGCCTGGCCGCCGGCTTCGACAAGAACGCCGAGGTCCCCGACGCCATGCTGGCCGCTGGGTTCGGCTTCGTGGAGGCGGGCACCGTGACGCCGCTGGCTCAGGCCGGCAATCCGCGTCCGCGTCTTTTCCGGCTCACCGAGGACCAGGCGGTGATCAACCGCATGGGCTTCAACAACGGCGGTCTGGAGCCGTTCGCCCAGCGTCTGTCGGCGCGCCAAGGCCGAGGCGGCGTTGTGGGGGCCAATATCGGGGCTAACAAGGACGCGACCGACCGCATCCAGGACTATGTGACGGGCCTCACGCGGCTGTGGGGTCTGTCGGACTATTTCACCGCCAACATCTCCTCGCCCAACACGCCGGGCCTGCGCGCGCTGCAGACCAAGGCGGCGCTGGAAGAGCTGCTTGGGCGTCTGGCGGAAACCCGCGCGGCGCTGAAGGTGGCGTCCGGTGTCGACTACCCGATCTTCCTGAAGGTCGCCCCCGACCTGGAGGACGGCGAGGTTGAAGCCATTGTCGAGACCGTAGTCGAAGCGGGTCTCGACGCCATCATCGTCAGCAACACCACCATCGCCCGGCCCGAGACGCTGAAGTCGCGCTTCGCCCGTGAAGGCGGCGGCCTGTCGGGCGCGCCACTGCTGGAGGCCTCGACCGCCGTGCTGGCGCGCTTCCACGCGGCGGCCGCCGGTCGGGTTGCGCTGATCGGCGCGGGCGGCGTGGCCGACGGGGCGGGCGCCTACGCCAAGATCCGGGCCGGCGCACGCGCCGTACAGCTTTACTCGGCGCTCGTCTATGGCGGTCCGGGCTTGGTCACCCGGATCAAGCGCGATCTTGCCGCCCGTCTTCGCGCCGATGGCTTCGCCGCCGTCGAGGACGCGATCGGCGCCGCATGACGCGTGCGCAGGTCCTGATGCGCTTGCGTCGTTTCGGGCCCCTCGCGGTGGTCGCAATCCTGTGTGTGGGCGCCTTCGCCAGCGGACTGGTCGAGCACCTCTCGCTGGAGGAGCTGCGCCGACGCGGGACCGAACTCCAGATCTTCGCGCGCGAGCACCCCTGGGCGTGCGCGGTGGCGTACCTGGCGATC
>NCDQ01000692.1 GCA_002280275.1 Caulobacter vibrioides
GCGCGAAAGCTCGGCTCCGGCCAGGCCATACTGCGGCGACACCGGCGCGATCGGCGCGCCCAGGCTCATGGCGGCATAGCTGATCAGGGCGTGGTCGATACCGTTACGGGCCAGGATCAGCAGCGGCTTGCCAGGCCCAAGACCCAGGGCCTTCAGGCCGCCGGCCAGGGCTTCGATCTTCGTACGGGCGTCGGCATAGGTGATCGTCCGCCAACCCTCACCGTCTCGCTCGGCCAGCCACACCCGATCCGGCGCATCGACGGCCCAGCGGGCCAGGGGCGCGGTCACGGTCTGGACCGCATCGGAATAGGCCATCGGATTGCGCAGGATCAGCGCGTCGCCGCGCTGTTCAACGTCAAGCGCGCGCTCAGCGTAGCGGGCGTCGCGAAAGGGGGCCGTAGCGGGGGATGATCCGTCCATCGCCTCTTATCCCGCGCCTGATAGGCCTGTTCAATCCATGACAAGCGCGTTGCGGCGACGCTCCAGCCACATCCGTTCGGCGGGGCCGGGGTCCAGGGCCAGGGCGCGGTCGTAAGCCGCCCGCGCCGCGCCCGCTTGGCCAAGCCGCGCCAACAGGTCGGCGCGCAGGGCGTGGAAGGGCGCGAAGTCGGCGAGACCCGCCGGGTCCAGCGTCTCGACCTCGGTGAGCGCGACCTGGGGCCCGGCGATCTCGGCCACGGCCACCGCCCGATTGAGCCGCACGACCGCGTCGTCGCGCCAGTCCAGCAGGGCGTCATAGAGGCGCAGCACCGCGCCCCAGCGCGGCGGCTGGGCCAGGCTCTTGCGACCGCACCAGACGGCGTGGATCGCGGCCTGCAGCTGGCGCGGACCGGGGAGGTCCAGGTCGGCGGCGCGGCGCAGCAGCCGCTCGGCCTCGGCCATCAACGGCCTGCGCCACAGGGTCGGGTCCTGCTCCGACAGTGGAACCATAGCGCCAGTCTCGTCCAGCCGGGCCGGACGCCGCGCCTCGGCGTAGCGGACCAGGGCCGCCAGACCCAGGCACTCGGGCTCGTTCGGCAGCAGCTCGGCCAGGGCGCCGGTCAGGGCCAGCATATCGCGGGCATAGCCGGCGTGGGCGCCGGCC
>NCDQ01000202.1 GCA_002280275.1 Caulobacter vibrioides
GGACGTGCTGGCCTATGTCGAGGTGCAGGTCGACCGCCACAGCGAGGAGGCCGCCGAGGCCTTCCAGCAGGCGGTTCTGCGCGAGCCGGAGGTCGTCGGCTGTTACGCGATGACGGGGGGCTACGACTATCTGTTGCGCGTGGTGGTGCCTAGCCTCGACGCCTATGCGGACTTCACCATGAAGCGCCTTCTGAAGATGCCGGCGGTCAAGGACGTGCGGTCCTCGTTCGTGCTCGACACCATCAAGGATCAGACGGCGCTGCCGCTTGATTATGTCGCCTGATCACTTATTGCACCAATTGATCCAGATCATTGGCATATCGTGACCGTTATGGTCGGGCACGTGGTCATAATCGCCACGTTCTGTCCCAGCTTTCGCGATAAGCTGCCGCTCCCATCTTGTTGGAGCTCGGCCGCATGCTGGTTCTCGATCGCAAGCCCCTGACGCCCGCTTGGGCCTCGCCGATGCGCCAAGCGCTGGAAGGCGTGCAAGGCTATAAGGCCGGCATGACCCTGGCCGAGGCCGGACGTCGCACCGGCCTGAGCGCCTTCTCCAAGCTGGCCAGCAACGAGAACCTGCTCGGCCCCAGCCCCAAGGTCGCCGAGGCGGTGATGACCGCCATGAGCGAGCCGCACATCTATCCCGATCCGCACAGCGACGTGCTGCGCGCCGCGATCGGCGAACGCCTGGGCGTCTCGCCGGCGCGTCTGGTGATCTCGCCGGGGTCCGAGGCGCTGATCGACTACGTGTTCCGCGCCGTGCTGCACCCGGGCGACTCGATCCTGCTGTCCAGCCCGACCTTCCCGACCTACGAGATCTTCGGCCGCTGCGCCGAGGCGAGGATCATCGACGTACCGCGTCTGGCCAATTTCGACATGGACGTTCCGGCCGTCTGCGCCGCCGCCGCCCAGGGGCCCAAGCTTCTGGTGCTGTGCACGCCCAACAATCCGACGGGCAACGCCCTGAAGGCGGAAGATTTCCAAGCAATTCTGGCCGCCACCCCGCGCTCGACCGTCGTGTTCGTCGACGAGGCCTATCGCGAGTATCACGAGGCCTTCGACACCTTCGCCATGCTGGACGCCTGGGGTGGCCCGTGGGTGTCGGCCCGCACCTTCTCCAAGGCCTATGGCCTGGCTGGCCTGCGCATGGGCTATGGCGTCGCGTCTTCGCCCGAACTGGTTGAGTATCTCGACCGTATCCGTCCGCCCTTCAACGTCACCGCCGTCAGTCAGGCCGCCGCCCTGGCCGCCTGGGAAGACCAGGACTATCTGCAGCGCACCGTCGCCTTGACGATCGCCGAGCGCGGCCGGGTCGAGGCGGTGCTGGACGAGATGGGTGTTGAGCACACCGAGAGCCACGCCAATTTCGTGTTCCTGCGCTCGCCGGCGGGCCCAGACGCCACCGCCGCGCATTTGTTGCACCAGGGGCTCATCATCCGGCCGACGCCCGTCGCCGGCGGCTGGGTTCGGATCACCATCGGCCGCCCGGCCGACAACGACGCCTTGATCGCCGCCCTGCCGGCGGCGCTTTCGCTCTAAGTTTACGGAGACGCCCGCATGACCCTCGTCACCGACCAGAACCCGCTGGGCCTCGACGGCTTCGAGTTCGTCGAGTTCACCAGCCCCGATCCGGCGGCCATGAAGGCTCTGATCGAGCAGCTGGGCTTCGTCGCCGCCAGCAAGCATCCGACCAAGGCCGCGACCCGCTACAAGCAGGGCCGCGTCAACCTGATCGTCAATGAAGAGACGACCGGTCAGGTCGCCGACTTCCGCGCCGACCACGGCCCGTCGGCAAACGGCATGGCCTTCCGCGTCGAGAACGCTGAGCAAGCCTATGCCGAGGCGATCAAGCGCGGCGCCAAGGCCGCCGACGCCTCGCGCTCGCTGCTGGGCGCGGACGCCAAGGTGCTGGAAGGGATCGGTGGGTCCTTGCTCTATCTCGTCGACCGCTATGGCGACGCCGGCACGATCTATGACGCCTGGGAGCAGGTTCCGGGCGCGGCCCTGGCGGAAGCCAAGAACAATGTCGGCCTCGATCTGCTCGACCACCTGACCCACAACGTCAAGCGTGGCCAGATGCGCACCTGGTCGACCTTCTACAACCAGATCTTCGGTTTCGAGGAGCAGAAGTACTTCGACATCAAGGGCCAGGCGACCGGCCTGTTCAGCCAGGCGATGATCGCGCCCGACAAGGCCATCCGCATCCCGCTGAACGAAAGCCAGGACGACAAGAGCCAGATCGAGGAGTTCATCCGCCAGTACAACGGCGAGGGCATCCAGCACCTGGCGATGACGACGGACAACATCTACGAGACCGTCGAGAAGCTGCGCGCCCGAGGCGTGAAGCTGCAGGACACCATCGAGACCTATTACGAGCTGGTCGACAAGCGCGTCCCCGGCCACGGCGAGGACCTGGAGCGTCTGCGCAAGAACCGCATCCTGATCGACGGCAATGTCGGAGAGGAGGGCCTGCTGCTGCAGATCTTCACCGAGAACCTGTTTGGCCCGATCTTCTTCGAGATCATCCAGCGCAAGGGCAACGAAGGCTTTGGCAACGGCAACTTCCAGGCCCTGTTCGAGAGCATCGAGCTGGACCAGATCCGCCGCGGCGTGATCACGGTCGACGCCTGAGGCTCCGGGCATGGACGGCGCTTCGGCGCCGTCCCACTATTCCGATCTCCCCGGCGAACGCCGGGGTCCAGGTGAAGCCCACGAACCGCCCCGGATGAATCTGGGTCCCGGCCTTCGCCGGGAAAGTCGGGGTGGGGGAGGACGCACGTGACCAGCACTGAAGCGCTCAAATACCAAACCGGCTTCGGCTCCTATTTCGAAACCGAGGCGCATCCCGGCGCTCTGCCGATCGGTCGCAATTCGCCGCAGAAGGTTCCGTTCGGCCTCTATGCCGAGCAGCTGTCGGGCTCGGCCTTCACCGCGCCGCGCCATGAGAACCGTCGCACCTGGCTCTATCGCTTGCGGCCCAGCGCCGGCCACGGGGCCTATCAGCCCTATGCGCAAGCCAACCTCGTCTCGGCCTTCCCTGGTCCCGCCACGCCCAACCGTCTGCGCTGGAGCCCGCTGGAGATTCCTGCCGCGCCGACCGACTTCGTCGATGGGCTGGTGAGCCTCGCCGGCAACGCCGACGCCGCCACGCTGGGCGGGATCGCGGCGCACGTCTATCTGGCCAACGCCTCGATGCAGAGCCGGGTGTTCTACAACGCCGACGGCGAGATGCTGATCGTGCCGCAGATGGGCGTGCTGACCCTGGTCACCGAGATGGGCGTGCTGAAGGCTGGCCCCGGCCATATCGCGGTCATCCCGCGCGGCGTGCGCTTCCGGGTCGAGGTCGAGGGCCCTGTCCGCGGCTATGTCTGCGAGAACTACGGCGCGGCCTTCCGCTTGCCCGAGCTGGGACCCATCGGCGCTAACGGCCTGGCCAATCCGCGCGACTTTGAAGCGCCGGTGGCGGCCTTCGAGGACGTCGATACGCCTACGCAAGTGATCCAGAAGTTCCAGGGCGCGCTGTGGGCCGCAACCTGGGATCACAGCCCGCTGGACGTCGTGGCCTGGCACGGCAACCTGACGCCGTACCGCTATGACCTGTCGCGGTTCAACACGATCAACACGGTCAGCTACGACCATCCCGATCCGTCGATCTTCACGGTCCTGACCTCGCCCAGCGACACGCCCGGGACGGCCAACTGCGACTTCGTGATCTTCCCGCCGCGCTGGATGGTGGCCGAGGACACGTTCCGGCCGCCGTGGTTCCACCGCAACGTGATGAGCGAGTTCATGGGCCTGATCCACGGCGCCTATGACGCCAAGGAGGGCGGCTTCGTCCCCGGCGGCGCGTCCTTGCACAACTGCATGAGCGACCACGGCCCCGACGTCGCCAGCCACAAGAAGGCGACCGAGGCGGTCCTGGCCCCGCACAAGATCGACGGGACCATGGCCTTCATGTTCGAGAGCCGCTGGGTGTTCCGCCCGACGGCCCTGGCCCTGGAGTCCGCAGCGCTGCAGCCCGACTACGACGCCTGCTGGACCGGCTTCCCCAAGGCCCGCCTGTCCTGACCCAAATCCAGTCGATGATCTCCCGTAAGGACGCGCGCTGGCTTCGATCCGGCTTGCGCGCGATCCGACGATGTGGGGGGATGGCTGAAAATCTGACGTCCCGGAGGAAAACCGAATGAAGCTTGCGTCTCTCAAGGGGGGTCGCGACGGCCGCCTCGTGGTGGTCTCCAACGATCTGGCCTGGTTCACCGACGCCGGGACGATCGCGCCGACCCTGCAGGCCGCGCTCGACAACTGGGAGCGCTGCGGGCCCATGCTGGCGGGCCTGGCCGAGAGCCTCGAGCACGGTGCGGTGCCCAAGGAACGCTTCCACGAGCACGAGGCGTTGAGCCCGCTGCCCCGCGCCTATCAGTGGGTGGACGGCTCAGCCTATGTGAACCACGTGCAGCTGGTGCGCAAAGCGCGCGGCGCCGAGATGCCCGACAGCTTCTGGACCGATCCCTTGATGTACCAGGGCGCGTCGGACGGCTTCCTGGCCCCGCGCGATCCGATCCCGCTGGCCGACGCCAGCTGGGGCTGCGACCTGGAGGGCGAGGTGGCGGTGGTCACTGGCGATGTGCCGCTGGGCGCAACCCGCGAAGAGGCCCTGGCGGCCATTCGCCTGGTGATGCTCTGCAACGACGTTTCCTTGCGCAACCTGATCCCGGGCGAGCTGGCCAAGGGCTTCGGCTTCCTGCAGTCCAAGCCCGCCAGCGCGTTTTCGCCGGTCGCGGTGTCGCCCGACGCCCTGGGGGACGCCTGGAAGGACGGCAAGCTGCATGGCGCGCTGCTGGTCGAGCTAGACGGCAAGGACTTCGGCCGCGCCGACGCCGGCGTCGACATGACCTTCGACTTCGGGACCCTGATCGCCCATCTG
>NCDQ01000693.1 GCA_002280275.1 Caulobacter vibrioides
CTCGCCGGTCAGCGGACTGCGCGTGAAGTTAGCGGCGCCGCAGAACGGGTGAGCCAGGCTGGGGGTCGCATAGCAGACGGCCAACTTGGTGGAGCCGGGGATCGAGCGGATGGCGTCCTTGATCTCGATATCGAAGTAGTCGACCGTCACCGACAGGCCCGGGATGATCGGCGGTTGGATCACCGCCCCCAGCGTCAGGGTCTTGGCGGTTTCCGGCTGCAGGTTCTGGTTGCCGCCGACGGTCGTCAGCACCGTATTGCCCAGTTGGACGTAGTTGGCCGGAACGCCAGTGGCCTGGCAGTTGGCGATCAGGGTGGCGTTGCCGCTGCTGGCGTAGCGGCTGCACGGATCGGTGGTCGTCAGGTTGCCCTCGGCCACCCCGCCAAACAGCTCGGGCACGCTGGGGATGCGGAATCCGGTGCCGTAGGTGGCGCGCAGGCGTAGGCTCGGGACCACGGCCCAGTTGACACCAACCTTGTAGGTCTCGTTCGAGCCGAACAGGTCATAATCCGAGTAGCGGACCGCCGCGTCCAAATCCAGGCTCTGGACCATCGGCAGGTTGGCCAGCAGGGGCGCCGAAAGTTCCAGATAGGCTTCCTTGGCGGTCACCGAACCCGAGATCGGGTCCTGCTGGTTGGTGTTGGCGATGCCCAGCACCGTCAGGGCGTCGGGATCACGCCAGCCCTTTTCCTGGCGATAGACGACGCCGGCGGCCACCGCCAGACGGCCGGCAGGCAGGCTGAGCAGCGTGCCGGTGACATCGGCGGTGACGCTCTTTTGTTCGTTGCCGCCGGTGTCGCGGGAATTGAACAGGATGTATTTCAGGGCCGCGGGCGTCACATCTCCAGCGCCGAGATAGTCGATACAGGGGATCGCCGCGCCGGGCGTCGTGCTGCAGACGCTGGTGTTGACCGAGTTACGCACCCGCTCAAGATTGGCGATGTTGCTCATCGCATCGACGCCGGTGTTGCGGCCCCAGTTGGCCGCCGCCTCCCAGGTCCAGTCACCCGCCAGCGAACCGCGCGCGCCGCCGACGAAGCGGTAGGTGTCGGTCTCCTGCGAGAAGATCCGCGGCCCAGGTTC
>NCDQ01000203.1 GCA_002280275.1 Caulobacter vibrioides
GAATAGTCCGCATACTGAGGCCAAGGATAGGCGGGATCGCCCTGCTGGAACCAGGGGCCCTCGCCCACCCAGTTCAGATAGGCCGGCATGCCGCCCGACCAGTCCCAGAAATTGTTGACGTAGATGACCGCCTTCATGTCGCGCTTGGCCATCTCGGCCAGGGTGACGTCCAGGCCTTTCAGGAGGTCGGCGTTGTAGTCCTCGCCCGGACCCCGGAAGGTGGGATCCATGGCCACCTTGGCCGGAGACCGCTCGCCCGCGCCCAGGATGCGCAGGTTGGTCACGCCCATGGCCTTCAGGCGATCCAGCTCCCGGCGCAGGCGGCCAAGGTCGCCATAGGCGGCCGGCGCGCCTAGCCAGGCGGCGTACCAGACATTGGTCCCGGCGAAGCGATAGGGCTTGCCGTCCAGATGCAGGCGGCCGTCCTTGACCGTGACGAAGCCCTTGGGCGGCGTCGGCGCTGTGGCTGCGCCGATCGCCGGAAGGGCGGCTGCGGCGACGATCAGGTGGCGGCGGGAAAGGGTCACGGCGTCCTCCGGCGAACCTCTACGGGGTCTCGGGTCGCACCATGCCGTGTGCTGATAGCGCTAACAACTCACTTCGACCGCTGCTCAAGACTATGCCAGATTCGGGTGACATAGACGTTGGAGCCGCTGAGACGGTAACGCATCACATAAGCGCTCTGACCAAAAGGAATGCTGATCTCGCGGGTGGTAGGACCAACCGGGCGGCCTCGTGATGGCGCTTCGGTCAAACTATCGATCGCGCTCTCCAAAAGCGGGCCCAGTCTCGCCGCCGCCCGGGCGTCACGCTCGAAAAGCCAGACGATGAGACGGTTGAAGTCTCTCTTGGCCCTGACGGATACCGAAACCGTATAGGTCAACCCAGGCCTGCGGTTACGCGACGTATGTGAGCGCGGAATTCATCGTGCGAGATGACCGGCTCGTCGCCCCGTTCGATGGCGTCCGCGGTGGCCTCGTCGATGGCGGGGTCAGGATCGATCGTTTTAGGAACCGCGCCTGTGAGGCCTGCGTCGATCAACGCCACGGCGCACTCGGCCACGGTCATGCCGAGGCGGTCGGCCACGACCTTCAGCCGGGCGGCCTGCTCTTGATCAATATGAATGTCGAAGCCATCGGCCATGGGCGGAGAGTCCCGCCGATGGCCGATGGCGTCAAGGGCTACAGGTTCAGCAGCGCCGGGTCGCCGCCCTGGGCGGTGATGTTGACGCTGAGCGCGCGCTCGACCGCGAAGCGGAGCAGGGCGTGGGGGCCGCCGGCCTTGGGGCCGGTGCCCGACAGGCCCTCGCCGCCGAACGGCTGGACGCCGACGACCGCGCCGGTCATCGAGCGGTTGACATAGGCGTTGCCAGCCGGGACCAGGCGCTGGACGTCGGCCGCGAAGCTCTCGATCCGCGAGTGGATGCCCAGCGTCAGGCCGTAGCGACGGGCCGCCAGGGCGCCGGCCACCTTTTCCAGGTTCTCCGGCTTGTAGCGCACGACGTGGAGGATCGGACCGAACACCTCGCGCTCCAGGAAGTCGGCGGTCGGGATCTCGGCCAGGACCGGGGCGAAGAACGTGCCGCCGTCAGGGGCGACGAGCGCGTGCAGCACCTTGGCTTCGCGCTTCAGGCGTTCCTGGTGCTTGACCAGCGCGTCCATGGCCTCGGCGTCGATCACGGGGCCGACGTCAGTGACGGCCAGGGCCGGATCACCCAGCACCAGGGCGTCCATGGCGCCCTTCAGGCCATCGATGATGTGGTCGGCGGTGTCCTCGGGCAGGAACAGCAGGCGCAGGGCCGAGCAGCGCTGACCGGCCGAGCCGAAGGCGCTGACGATCACGTCGTCGATCACCTGCTCGCGCTGCGCCGTCGTGTCGACAAACATGCCGTTGAGGCCGCCGGTCTCGGCGATGAACGGCACGATCGGACCCTGGCGGGCGGCGAGCGTTTGGTTGATGCGCCAGGCGGTGTCGGTGCCGCCGGTGAAGGCGACGCCGTCCAGGCCCTCGTGGCTGGTCAGAGCCGCGCCGACCGTCTCGCCGCGTCCGGGCAGCAGGGCCAGGAGGCGCGGGTCAAGGCCGGCGGCGTGGTAGAGCTTCACCGCCTCGAAGGCGATCAGCGGGGTCTGCTCGGCCGGCTTGGCCAGCACGGCGTTGCCGGCGGCCAGGGCTGCGGCGATCTGGCCGGTGAAGATGGCCAGCGGGAAGTTCCACGGGCTGATGCAGACAAAGACGCCGCGACCGGCCAGGCGTAGGCTGTTGGCCTCGCCCACGGGGCCCTTCAGGATCTCGGCCTCGCCGAACTGGTCTTCGGCCAGCATCGCGTAGTAGCGGCAGAAGTCGACGGCCTCGCGGACCTCGGCGACGCCGTCCGACAGCGTCTTGCCGGCCTCGCGCGACAGGATGGCGATCAGGCGCTCGATATTGGCTTCCAGCGCATCGCCCATGGCGCGCAGCACCTGGGCGCGGGCGACGCCGCCGGCGCGATCCCAGGCGGCTTGCGCGGCGCGGGCCTGCTTGAAGGCCTCGTCGATCTGCGCGCCTTGCGCCTCGGAGACGACGCCCACGGTCTTTTGGTCGTTGGCCGGGGCGATCACCGGCAGCGGCGCGCCGCCGGCGACGACCTTGCCGCCGATCAGCGGGCCGGCCGACAGCGTCACGCCGTCCAGGGCGGTGACGGCGGCGGAGAGGCGATCGCGGTCGGCCTTTACCGACAGGTCCAGGCCCGCGCTATTCACGCGGCGCTCGCCATAGACGTTGATCGGCGTCGGGATCTTGGCGTGGCGGTCGGGGTGGGCCTCGACCGTGTCGATCGGGTCGGTGACGACCTTCTCGACCGGCACGCGCTCGTCCAGCAGGGCGTGGACGAAACTGGTGTTGGCGCCGTTCTCCAGCAGGCGACGGACGAGGTAGGGCAAGAGGTCCTCGTGACCGCCCACCGGGGCGTAGGCCCGCAGGGTGATGCCGTCATAGAGGTCGTCGGCGGCCTTATAGAGCGCCTCGCCCATGCCGTGCAGGCGCTGGTGCTCGATCTTAACGCCGGCGTTCTTGGCCATGCGGACCACGGCGGCCAGGGTGTGGGCGTTGTGGGTGGCGAACTGGGCGTAGAGATGCGGCGCCGCCTCGATCAGCGCCTTGGCGCCCACCAGGTACGACAGGTCCGTGGCCGGCTTGGTCGTATAGACCGGATAGTCCGGACGGCCGGCGACCTGGGCGCGCTTGATCTCGCTGTCCCAATAGGCGCCCTTGACGAGACGCACCATCAGCCGGCGGCCGGTCTCTTGCGACAGGGCCTTCAGGCGAGCGATCACCTCGCCGCAGCGCTTCTGATAGGCTTGGACGGCCAAACCCAGACCCGTCCAGTCGCCCAGCTCCGGCTCGCGGCACAGCTTGTCCAGCAGCTTCAGCGACAGGGCCAGGCGGTCGGCTTCTTCGGCGTCGATGGTGAAGTTCAGGTTGTGGCGCGCGGCGATCTTGGCCAGGCGCAGGGTGCGGGGATAGAGCTCTTCCCAGACGCGGTTTTCGTGGGTGGCCTCATAGCGCGGGCAGAGCGCCGAGAGCTTGACGGACACGCCGTGGCCGGCCTCAGGACCCGCGCCGTTCGACAGCTTGCCGACCGTCTCGATCGCGTCGGCGTAGGCCTTTTCATAGCGCGCAGCGTCGGCGGCGGTGCGGGCGCCTTCGCCCAGCATGTCGAAGCTGCACATGTCGCCTTCGGCGGCGGCGCGCTTGATGGCGGCCTCGATCGTACGGCCCAGGACGAACTGCTCGCCCATGATGCGGATGGCCTGGCCGACGGCGGCGCGGATCACCGGCTCGCCCAGGCGCCCGGCCAGCTTCTTGATGAAGCCGGGGAGGTCCTTCTGAGCGTCGGCGTCCGGCTCGACGATCTTGCCGGTCAGCATCAGGCCCCAGGTCGAGGCGTTGACGAACAGGCTGTCGGAGCCGCCCAGGTGGCTGGCCCAGTCGGCCGAGCCGATCTTCTCGGCGATCAGCTTGTCGCGGGTGTCGTCGTCGGGCGTGCGCAGCAGGGCCTCGGCCAGGCACATCAGGGCCAGGCCCTCACGGGTGCCCAGGCTGAACTCCTGCAGGAAGCTTTCGACCACGCCCTGCTTGCGAACGCTGCGGCGGGCGCCGCGCACCAGCGCCTCGGCCTCGGCGCGGACGGCCGCACGGTCTTCGCTGGAGAGCGGCTTGGCGGCGAGCAGGTCGGCGATCACCGCGGCTTCGTCGCGATACTTCCCGGCGTCGAGGCTGTCCCAATCGGTCATGGTCGTTTCCGCTTGTTAGTATATCGTCGGTCTAACTCGGGTCTGGCGGAAGGTGCTTCGTTTGTTCATCGTCAGGGCCGAAACTTGTTCGGCGAGGACGCGAAAAATGTTCGTCCGCTCCAGCGCGCGGCGCCACGCGGCGCGGATCCGCAGGCAAGCATGCGCTGACGGCGAGGATATTGGAAATGGGGAGGGAGGAAGGGACGCGTTCAGGGGGGGAGACGCTCGCGTCCCTTCCTCTCTAGCGCGACGCCCGGTTAGGGGGAGAGGGGCGAGCGTCGCGTGTGTTCCGCCCTCACGGTCTGACCGTTTCGCCGGGCGCCTTTCAGGAGGGGGGAGGGCGCGGGGCGGGGCTCGTCGACCCGGAGCGTGCTCACCGGTTCATCCTGGCGGAGATCCTGCCCCCGTGACATGGGGAGAACTCCCCACCCGGTCCGCTACCGTCGGGGGATGGGTGAGGGACCCTGGACATCGTGGTCGGCCGGTACCGGTCCGACCGGCACCGGCGGTGCGCCGGCGAACCCCGGCGGTGCGCCGGCGAACCCCGGCGGAGCGGTCGCGTCCGCCCCGGCCGGGCCGACCCGTGCGGGGCCGGTCCTCGTGCGTGTCCTCGTGGCGCTGGGCCTGCTCCTCGTGT
>NCDQ01000694.1 GCA_002280275.1 Caulobacter vibrioides
GACCGGCGCGGCGGCGACCGCTTCGGCGTCGTCATAGGGCGCGGCGCGCCACGCCGAGGTCGGCAGGCCCAGCATCCCGCCCAGCAGGCCCTTGGGCGGACGACGAACTAGCGCGACCTCATCGCCACGCGAAAGCACATAGGCCACACCGTGGCGGCGCGGACGGTCGGCCTTCTTGGTTTTCCTCGGATAGGTCTCGGGCGCGCCGCCCTGATAGGCCGCGCACCAGGCTGCGATGGGGCAGCGGTCGCACAACGGGCCCTTGGGCTTGCAGACGGTGGCCCCCAGGTCCATCAGCGCCTGGGCCCAGTCCCCGGGCCGATCGTCGGTGACGAGGTCGCCGGCCAGGGCCTTCAACTCGGGCTTGCTGTCCGGCATCGGCGCCTCGACGGCGAACAGCCGCGACATCACCCGCTCGACATTGCCGTCAACGACATTGGCGGGCCGGTCGAAGGCGATCGCCGCCACGGCCGCGGCGGTGTAGGCGCCAACGCCCGGCAAGGCGCGAAGGCCCTCCTCGGTGTTCGGGAAGACGCCGCCGTGCTCACTCGCGACCGCACGAGCGCAGGCCAGCAGGTTGCGGGCGCGGGCGTAGTAGCCCAGCCCCGCCCAGGCGGCCATCAGGTCGCCGTCGTCCACGGCGGCCAGATCCGAGACCGTCGGCCAGCGTTGCGTGAAACTGAGAAAATAGGGCGTGGCGTGCGGCACGGTGGTCTGCTGCAGCATCACCTCCGACAGCCAGACGCGGTAGGGATCGCTGCGCACGCCCGCGCGGCGATCGGCGGGCCCGACGCGCCAGGCCAGATCGCGCGCCTGGGCGTCGTACCAGGCCAGCAGGGCCGAGCGGAGAGCGTCGCGGTCTTTCATGCCCCTTCGCCTACCGCGAACCGGCGGCCCCATGCTAGTTTCCCGTCATGCGTCGCCCCTTGCCCACGCCGGAAGAAGCCATCGCGATCCTGCGCAGCAAGCGGACCAAGCCCCAGCGCCGTCCGCCGCCGCCGGCCGGCAAGAATCTGGCCCCGCTGCTCAAGGACCTGGAGGACCGCTTCGGCAAGGGTCCCGCCGCGCTGCAGGCC
>NCDQ01000695.1 GCA_002280275.1 Caulobacter vibrioides
CCACGGGGTCAACTGCACCGGCTCGTGCTCGTGGAAGATCTACGTCAAGGGCGGCATCGTCACCTGGGAAACCCAGCAGACGGACTATCCGCGCACCCGGCCGGATCTTCCCAACCACGAGCCGCGCGGCTGCGCCCGCGGCGCCAGCTACAGCTGGTATCTCTATTCGGCCAATCGGGTGAAATACCCGCTGATCCGCTCGCGGCTGCTGAAGCTGTGGCGGGCGGCGCGGGTCACCCGCAGCCCGGTGGCCGCCTGGGCCTCGATCCAGAACGACCCGGCCCAGCGCGCCGACTATGTGACGCGGCGCGGCGGCGGCGGCTTCATCCGCGCCACCTGGGACGAGGTTACCGAGATCATCGCCGCGGCCAACGCCCACACCATCAAGGCCCATGGCCCCGACCGGGTATTCGGCTTCTCGCCGATCCCGGCCATGTCCATGGTCTCCTACGCCGCCGGGGCCCGCTATCTGCAGCTGATCGGCGGGGTCTGCGGCTCGTTCTATGACTGGTACTGCGACCTGCCGCCGGCCTCGCCCCAGACTTGGGGCGAGCAGACCGACGTCGCCGAAAGCGCCGACTGGTTCAATTCCAGCTTCATGATCCTGTGGGGCTCCAACGTCCCGCAGACCCGCACCCCCGACGCCCATTTCTACACCGAGGCGCGCTATCGCGGCGCCAAGTCGGTGGTGATCTGCCCCGACTATTCGGAGGCCTCGAAGTTCTCCGACCTGTGGCTGGCGGTCAAACAGGGCACCGACGCGGCCCTGGGCATGGCCTTTGGCCATGTGATCCTCAAGGAGTTCCACGTCGACCGCCAGGTCCCCTATTTCCGCGACTATCTGCGCAAATATTCCGACCTGCCGATGCTGGTGCGCCTGGTCCCGCAGGACGGCGCCTATGTGCCCGAGCGGCTGTTGCGCGCCGCCGAGTTCGACCAGGCCCTGGGCGAGACCAACAACCCCGACTGGAAGACCGTCGCCCTGGACGACACCACCGGCCAGGTGGTGGTCCCCAACGGCTCGATCGGCTTCCGCTGGGGCGAGGACGGCAAGTGGAACCTGGAGGAAAAGGAC
>NCDQ01000696.1 GCA_002280275.1 Caulobacter vibrioides
ACCAGCGGCGGCAGAAGGCCCTCGAAGCGCTCGCCGCCGCCGGGCAATTCCGCGGCCAGGCGCGGCCGACCGGCATGGACCTCCACCCCGACATGGTGGGCGACCAGGCGGATGATCCGCTCGCCGTCGGCGGGGCTCAGCGACAGGTCGGCGGGGCGAAGGCCGACATCGAAGCGGTCGATCCACACCGCGCCGTCGGGATTGAGCATGACCTCGGCGACGCCGGGGTCCTCCAGCCGCGCCAGCAGCAAGGGGCCCAAGGCCGTGCGCAGCATGCGATGGCTACGCGACATCTCCAGATCAGGCTTGGAAGGCTCCACGGCGCATCCCCGTTGTTGACGGGGACGAGTAAGAAGACCGCGATCAGGCCGGCCTCAACAGCCAAATCGGCCGGTCAATCAGCGAGAAAGAAAGAGAACCTGACGGCAGGTTTGCCTGCGGCCAAACGCCGATCTCATCACCGCCGGCCGCTCGCGGAGCCTGGTTTGACGCTGCAATCTCAATGACCACCGCGCGGCCGATCACATGGGCTGAGCCGCCCGCCTGCCAGGGTTGACCCGCGCCAAAACCAGGACGCTCAGCCCTGCACGGACAAGCGGCGCCGACGCAGGCGCGCCCACGCTAGTGGCCGCCCTCGACCCAAGGCACGCCGGCCGCGAGGAACGCCTCGGCGAGCGCGGCCTCGATCTCCAGCGACTCCCACTGGCGCATGGGGTTGAGATGGGCGGCGAGATCGGGCAGGAGCCGAACGCCAAACCGTCGCGCGGCGCTGCTGGCCTTGTAGCCGGCCTTGTGCTGATCAAAGCGCAGGTCGGGATCGCGAGAGGTCTGGCCGACATAGAGGCCCCAGGGATCGCTACGCCGGGCATCATGCAGCAGCACCACATAGACGGAGTGCTTGGCGCCGCGCGCGCGATGGGTCGTCGCTGAGAACCCGCGCGCCACGCGGCCGGCCTTAGCGATCCAATCTGGCCCCGAACCCAACATGGCACCAAGGCTATGGCCGCCCTCCCCCTGGTGCTAGCCCTCTGGCCATCGGCGGTCATTTTCAAGCGTCGCGGCCGTCCCACGC
>NCDQ01000697.1 GCA_002280275.1 Caulobacter vibrioides
AGCGCGGCAGCGCTAAGGCATCGCCGGGAAGGTCGGGTAAGAAACCTTCGCCACGGCCTCCGAAAGGACCTTGAGCCCCGCACCCTGGCCGTAGCCACGCCCCACCTGCATCCCCTTATGCCCGGTCAGGAGATCGTGGATTTCTTCGCCGACACCGGCATCGCGGCACGCGCGCTTGAACGAGTGACGGAACGAATGGAAAGTCTTGCTCGGCGTGGTGATCCCACTCCCCTCCCCGCCGTTCCGCGCGCACCATATGCCCCACCATTTGGTGAAGGTTCGCGAGGATGACAGAGCACCTTCCGGGTCATGAGGGAGGTCAGGGAACAGATAAACCCCGCCGCGCGCCTGAACTGCCTCGACGTGTTTTATAAAGCCAACCTCGACCAACCTTGTGTGTAGTGGCACCTGCCGCTGGGACTGCCGGTTCTTCAGCTTCCGTCCGGTAAGATCGAGAAACCAAATCCCGTCGGCGTCCTGCTTGACGTCAGCCGCCTTCGCGGCGGCCATCTCTTCCAATCGGCAGCCGGTCCAGAGCCCGAGGATCGGAAGCCAATAATAGGCGTCCTTCAGAAGCAGCACGCCCGCGTCTTCGCGATAACCCCACAGGGTGCCGTTCTTGGTGTGTGTCCGGTCGCATCCCTGGAACAAGGGACGCGAGAAGATCAGGGCGATGTCGTCGGCGTCGTAGGAAAGCCGCTCCTCCTCCTCGCCTTTGGCTTTGGGCATGACCTTTTCGACCGGATTGGTCGCCACCACGCCGATACTGACCGCGTAGTCGAACAGCTTCTTGTAGGCCAAGAACCACTTCCATTGCGTCTTCTTGGACAACCGGCGAGGGCTAGGACTTCGCGCCTCCAACTCAAGAATTTGCCTGAATGTCTTCGCGTTTATGTCGGGGCGCTTGATGATGGGAAAGCGCTGCAGGTCTACTGCGAAGTCATCCATCTGCGCTGGCGTGACGTCTTGCATACATGGCTTGCCTAGCGCTTCGCTCAAGCGGCGGACGTAGCCCCGCACGGCGGTTGCGTCCGGCGGGTTCATCCGAGTTATGTAGCGGTCCACAAGCTC
>NCDQ01000204.1 GCA_002280275.1 Caulobacter vibrioides
AGCTCGCCTCATAGATGGCCAGCCGCTCCTCGGGAGAGACCTCGAGCGCAGACTTCCCGCTCGCGTGGAAGTCGAAGCCTCCGAAGCTCTCTCGCCGCCGTGCGAACCGAGCGGGGTAATCCCGTTTCATTTCGACCTGCGTCGCCTCGTCCAGCGCGCGTTGCTGCATCGCCAGCGCCAGAATCGGCGTGCGCTGGAAGACCGTAAGCTCAGCGGCCATGGCCGCGGCTTCCTGCACCACCTGCACGCCGCTGGCGCCCGTGCCGATCACGCCCACGCGCTTGGCGGTCAAGTCCAGGCCGTTCTGCGGCCACCAGGCGGTGTGGTGCTTGGCGCCCTTGAACCGGTCCAGACCCTTGAGGGCGGGAACATAGGGCTTCGCGGCGAACCCCGTGCAGAGCACCAGGAATCGCGCCTGCAAAGCGCAGCCGTCCTGTGACCTCACGGTCCACTGCTGCTTTCCTTCGTCGAATTCCGCGGCTTCAACGCGGGTGTTGAATCGGATGTCGCGGCTCAGATCGAGCTTCTGATCGACGTAACGAAAATAGCGACGAAGCTCGTCCCAAGCCGGGAACCGCTCGGTCCAGGTCCAGTCGCGCCAGAGGTCCTCGCTGGAGAACTCATACATCGGGACGTGGGTATCGACGCGGGCGCCAGGATAGCAGTTCCAGTACCAAATGCCACCCAGGTCGGCGCCGGCCTCAAGCAGCCGCACCGAGAACCCCAGCTGGCGCAGGCGATGGAGTTGATAGATACCGGTGAACCCCGCGCCGACCACCAGGATGTCGAACGCCTCGACGGATTGGGTTTCGGACGTCATCGCGGATTGGGCTGTCATGACCTTACGCCAGTCCCAGGTCGCGCCGCGCGAAATCCGCGACCGTCTTGTAGTCTGCCTTGCCGTTCGAGGCTCTGAGAGGCACACGGGTCACCAAGATGCGCTTAGGGGTCTTGTAGCCGGCCAGGCTGGCGCGCACGTGGCGGCGCACATCGTCCTCGTCGAACGCGGCGCCGCTCGCCACCGCCACCACGCCGGTCACGGCCTGGCCCCATTTGTCGTCCGGTACCCCGACCACCAGCGCGTCCTCGATCGCCGCGTGGGTCTTCAGCGCCTCTTCCACTTCTTCGGGATACACCTTCTCGCCGGCGGTGTTGATGCAGGCGCTACCGCGCCCCAAGAGCGTCATGGCGCCATCGGCCTCTACCATGCACCAGTCCCCTGGGATCGAATACCGCTGGCCGCCAATGGTTCGGAAGGTCTTGGCGGTCTTTTCCGGATCCTTGTAGTAGCCCAGAGGAATAGGGCCGCCGATGGCGATGATCCCGGCCTCACCACTGCCGGGCTCCACAAGGTTCTCGTCCTCGTCGAAAACCTTGCACCGGGGGCCGATCTGGAACGTCGCGGTCCTGACCTCACCGTCCTTGGTCATGGCGGAGGAGCCGAAGCCGAGCGCCTCTGAAGCGCCGAAGGAATCCATCAGCACGACTTGCGCAACATGGCGCAACAGACCGGCCTTGACCTCACGGCTCCACATCACGCCGGACGACACAATCGAGACGAGGCTCGACGTGTCGAAGCGGCCTGGGTTCGCGTCGAGGGCCTGCAGCATCGGCTTGGCGAAGGCGTCCCCGACGATGGCGATCGATTGCACCTTCCGGCGCGAAACGACCGACCAGAGTTCGTCAGCGTCGAACGAGGGGGTCTGCAGGGTGACCACGCAGCCGCCGTTCATCATGCATCCGATCGCGGTGATGAGACCAGTTCCGTGCATCATCGGGCAGGCTGGAAGGGTTCGGCTTCCTGGACCGGCCGCGCGAACGAAGTCGAGATGGGCGTCGAGGGTTTCCGGCGCTGGCCCGAGCCGCCGCACCGCGTCGAGCTGGGCCTCACGCATGTCCTCATGGCGCCACATGACCCCCTTGGGCAGGCCCGTCGTACCGCCCGTATAGATGAACAGAAGGTCGTCTGGAGACCGCTTGATCCCTAGGGGGGCGCCCTCACCTGTCGCGGCGAGGTCTTCATATCGCTCCGAGAAGGGCGCCGGCGGATCGTCATCGCCGATCTCAATGAACGTGGCGACCTTGGACAGCCGATCCTTCAGCTGGAGCACTGTGTCGCGAAACTCGGAGCCATAGATGACGGTCTGCGCATCCGAATCGTCGAAGATGTAGAACACCTCGTCGGGCTTGTAGCGATAGTTGACGTTCACGTGCGTCAGCCGGCTTTTGAAGCATGCCGCCAGCGCCTCGCCATACTCCGGGCGGTTGCGCATATAGAACGCCACCTTGTCGCCGGCCTTCGCGCCGCGAGCCAGGATTGCGCGCGCCAAGTTGTTCGACCGACGCGACGTCTCACCCCAGGTGATCGTCCGATCCCCATGAATGAAAGCCGGTGCGTCCGGCGGAAGGGCCTTCGGGAGCGCGTCGAGGATGTCGCCGAAATTCCAGGTCATGGGCATATTTCCTAGCCGGCGATCCAGCCCTGTAGGCGGGCAGCCTCATTGCGCAAGAGTTCTGGTCCGCCGAGCAGCTGCCGATCGAGGCCGATACGCTTGAACCAGTAGTGCAGCCCGGCGAGGTCGGTGAAACCCATGCCCCCGTGCACCTCCGTGGAAGTGCGTGCGACGAACCGGCCGACCTCGGAAAGATGTGACTTGGCATGGCACGCCATTAGGGACGCCTCGTCCGGCGCATGGTCGAAGGCGTGCGCCGCGTACCAAACCAGCGAGCGGCAGGGCTCGAGCGCCGCCGCCATATCGGCGCACATGTGCTTGACCGCCTGGAAGGACCCGATCGGCCGGCCAAACTGCACGCGCGTACCAGCGTAAGCCACGGCCTGTTCGATCATCGCCGCGCCTGCGCCCAGGATGTCGGCGGCCAGCATGATGCGCCCTGCATCTATGATCCGCCTGGTCGTCGCAGCGCCACCAACGGGCAACGGATCGGCCTTGACTCCCGTCAGTCGAAGCTCTCCGACCGACCGGGTCTTGTCGATGGTCGTCAACGGGATCTGCGTGAGACCGGCCGCGTCGGCCGCCACTAGGTGCAATGCGGCAGCGTTGTCCGCCACCACGAACAGGGCAGCGTCCGCCGCGTCGAGTACGAACAGTGCTGTCCCGTCAAGCCACCCGTCCTTGGCGACCACTCCGGAGCCGTCCCGGCGCTCCACGGATTGGCTTACCGCAACGGCCGCGGTCGCTTCCCCGCTCGCCAGCTTCGGTAACCACGCACGACGTTGGGCGTCCGACCCGCCGAGCATGATCGCCAAGGGCGCCATCACATGGGCGGCCGCGAAATGCGCCGGCGCGACGCCATGGCCAAGCGCTTCCGCGACGAGTGCGGCCTCCAGCAGGCCCAGGCCAATTCCGCCGAATTCCGCGGGGATGATGACCCCCGGCACGCCGAGATCCGCCAGGCCCGCCGCGACATCTGGGCAATAGGGCTTAGCGGCGGCAGCGATATCCCGCACATGCCGCAGCGGGGACTGTTCCGCGAGATAGCGGGTCACGGCGTCCTGCAGCATGCGCTGCTCGCTCGAAAGACCGAACTCCATCAGACGCGGCTCCCTTCGTGGGCGAGCTTTGGCTCCCGCGGCATGCCCAGACCCCGCTCCGCGATGATATTCTTCTGGATCTGGGCGGTGCCCCCGCCAATGATCAGACCGAGCTGAAACATGTAGGCCTGCTGCCAGGCGCCGTGGGCGCGCAGATGCGGACTACCGTCGTAGAGCACTCCGAGCTCGCCAAGGGCGTCGATGGCCAATGCCGAAATCTGATGGGCCAGCTCACAGGCCTGTAGCTTGACGATCAGCCGCGCGAGCCCTGCGTCGCCGCCGTTCGCCGAGGCGCTAAGGATGCGGAGCCCGTTGAACTTCATAGCCGCGAGTTCCGCCTGCAGGCGCAGCAGACGATCCCTTAGGATCGGGTTGTCCATGATCCGGCCGTCGCCAGCCGTCTCGTTCCGCATCAACTCCGCCAAGGCAAGGAAGCGGTTCTCGAGCTGACCCGGGTCCCCCAGCATTCCGCGTTCGTGCTTGAGGGTGGCATTGGCGACGAACCAGCCCTGCCCGCGCTTTCCCACGATTTGGTACTTAGGGACGCGCACGTCGGTGAAGAAGGTCTCGTTAAACTCAGCGTGGCCGGTCATGGTCACCAAGGGTCGAACCTCGATCCCCGGCGTCTTCATCGAAAAGATCAGATAGCTGATCCCGTCATGCTTGGCCTTGTCCGGCTCGGTGCGCACGAGGCAGAAGATCATGTCGGCCTCGCGCGCCGTGCTGGTCCAGATCTTCTGACCATTGATGACGAAGTCATCGCCATCCTCCGTCGCGCGCGTCTGGAGGCTGGCGAGGTCCGACCCCGACCCAGGTTCGGAATATCCCTGACACCAGATCACTTCGCCGCGAATGGTCGGCCCGATCCATTGCCGTTTCTGCTCCTCCGTGCCGAGTTCCAGGAGGGTTGGAACCAGCATGGAAATGCCCTGGCTCTGCAGCCCCGGCGGCACGCTGGCTCGGGCGAATTCCTCGCCGATGATGCGGGATTTCAGGATGTCAGGCGCGGCCCCATATCCCCCATACTCTTTCGGGATGGTCCGCGCGGCGTAACCATGGGCGATCAATAGTTTCTGCCAGGCCACAGCCCCTGCGGAGGGTCGCTGCGCCGCCCCGCCGCCCTTGGGCGCAGCATGACGGTGGGTCTCAAGAAAGACGAGCACTTCGCGCCGGAAGGCCTGATGTTCGGCGCTATAGGTCAGATCCATCGGCCTATCCTTCCAAGAGGGTCCTGGAGCTTGAACGGGTCGCAACTCATGGCGCCACCTGCTCAGAGGGCTCGAAGCAAGGCAGCCGGAAGCCGTCTCCAAGCTCTCGGAAGA
>NCDQ01000205.1 GCA_002280275.1 Caulobacter vibrioides
GGAGGGGTAAAACTCCCCCCATCACTAGCCCGCGTTCTCCGAAATTCGCGGCTTTTTCGCACATTTTTTCGCTTCTGATGGCGGGAGGCCGCGATCGGCGCCGTCTGTCCACATCATCGCATTCGGACTCGCCGCGATGTCCTCAATTTAGGCAGTCACGCTTAGAGTTTGGGCGGGGCGATTTTAAGAATTTACGCCGAGCGCGTTGATTCAACCCCGCTAGCTGCAAGAAACGAACAAGAAGCCCCCATTTTCAAGCAAATCAGGCGGGTTCAGTGAAAAATTTTGCCCCTTTCAGCCTGCAGCACCCGCGTTGGACAGAGCCCAAGTGAGCAAGGATTTTCTATTTTTGTAGGAACGGAGCCAAATGCGTGACTTTTTTGTAACGTTTCGCCGGCAACCCGTCCGAACTTGGCCATGATCGCTTCTAGCGCGGCCAAAAGCCTCTAACGTCACCGGTGAGGAATGGCCCTCTCTGGCTCCTGCGTGCGGCTGGCGCGCTGGGAACCTGGACTTTTGAGGACAAGGTAATATGGCTTTAAAGACGAAGCTGCTTCTGGCGACGACGATGCTGGGGGGACTGGCGGCTTTCGCCCCGACCGTGACGCTGGCGCAAACTGCGCCGGAACCCGCAGCTCAGGAAGCGACGGCTGTTGAGGAAGTGGTGGTCACCGGTTCGCGCATCCGCCGCGATCCGACCAACTCCCCGACCCCGCTGATCCAAGTCACGCGCGATGACGTCGTGTCGACGGGTAAGGCAAGCGTTATCGACGTTCTGGCCGACATCCCCGCGCTCTCGGGCTCGATCGTTCCGGAAGACACCACCGGTTCAGGCCTGAACGACGGCGGCCTTTCGCTGCTGAACCTGCGCGATCTGGGTGCGAACCGCACGCTGACCCTGGTCGACGGTCGCCGTCACGTGGGTTCGTCGTCCGGCTCGCTGTCGGTCGACGTCGACACCATTCCGCGCCTTCTGATCCAGAACGTCGAAATCGTGACCGGCGCCAACTCGGCTCAGTACGGCGCCGACGCCGTTTCGGGCGTTGTCAACTTCATCCTGCGCCGCGATTTCTCGGGCGTTGAACTGGACGGCACCGTCGCTCAGATCAACAAGGACGGCCAAACCAACAAGCGCTTCTCGGCGCTGGTCGGCCACAACTTCTTTGACGGCAAACTCAACGTCTACGGTTCTTACGAGCGTGAGCAGAACCAAGAAGTCCGCGACTACCACATGAAGTGGCGCAAGGACGCCTATACGCTGCTGACGGTCGACCACGATCTGGCGGGCGCCCTGGACGACGGCATCTATGACCAAATCCTGGTTCGTGACGCCCGCAACATCAGCCGCAGCAGCTCCGGCCTGCTGACCCTGGTGAGTGACATTCGTCCCGACGCCTCGCGCAACATTCCGTTCCAGGCTTGCGTCGCTGGCACGACGGGCTCGATCAACGCCAACTGCATCATCCCCGATCCGGGCCGCTCCTACGTTTTCGACTCCGCCAACGGTCAGGCGCGTCTGGCGGACTTCGGGACGTTCCGTTCGACAATCGGTCGCTTGCGGAACGTGGTTGTGGGTGGTGACGGCGTCAACATCAACACCGAGTTCAGCCAAGCCTCGCGTTTGCCGCGCTCGAAGAATGATCGTTTCCAGGGCGGTCTGAATTTTAACCTGACTGACGACCTGCAGCTGTTTGCGGAAGGCAAGTTCGTCAAGGAAGAAACCTTCGACGAGAGCCAGCAAACCTTCTTCGACATCGGCATTGTCAACCTGCCGAGCAACGCCAATGGTTTGCTGATCGGTACGTCGGCCTTCAACATCGGTCTGGACAACGCGTACCTGTCCTCGAACGTCAAGAACGCGATCCTGAGCAATGTGCGTCCGATCTTTAACTCGGCCGGCGTGCAGACCGGCTCGGTGTTGGACCAGCGCGCTCGCTTCAGCAACTGGGGCCCCGCCCGCAGCCAGCTGAACAAGAAGGAGCTGCAGCGTTACGTCCTGGGTGCGCGTGGCTCCAAGGATGAGCTCGGCTTCATCCAGAACCTGTCCTACGAACTGAGCTACACCTACGGCCAGCTCGAAAACACCAACAATGAGCGCGCCGTCGACGTCCTCCGTTACAAGCACTCGGTCGATGCTGTCATCGACACTGCGGGTGTCGTGAATGGCAAGCCCGGCGAAGCGGTCTGCCGCGTGCAACTGCTGGCCGCGCAAGGCATTGCGGTTCCCGATCAGTTCCGTGGCGGCAACTACACCAAGGGCACCGCCGCCTATAACGAAATCAGCCAGTGCGTCGCCTCACAGCTGTTCGGCGGCATCTACTCGCAAGCCGCGCGCAACTTCTTCGACGCCTCGATCACCGTCCAGGACAAGAACCAGCAGCAGGACGCTCTGGGCTTCGTCTCGGGCGAGCTGTGGGACTTCTGGGGCGCTGGTCGTATCGGCCTGGCCCTGGGCGTCGAATGGCGCAAGGAAGAAACCCAGTCGATCGGTCGCTCGACCTCGACCGGCGACCGCATGCTGTTCCTGAACACCGGACCCGACTTCCCGAAGGTCAATTATGAGACCCGTGAAGTCTTCGGCGAAGTGAACCTGCCGCTGCTCAGCGACGTGTTCCTCGCCAAGAAGCTCGAGATCGGCGGCGCCTATCGTCGTTCGGACTACACCACGGTTGGCACGGTCGACACCTACAACCTGAACCTGGTGTGGCGTCCGATCGAGGACATCATGTTCCGCGCGACGTCGGGCAAGGCCGTTCGCGTGCCGAACCTGGGCGAGAACTTCCGTCCGCCGACCCAAACCTTCGCTTCGATCACCGATCCGTGCTCTGACACGGTCATTCAAGCGGTCACCGACACGAAGATTAAGGCCAACCGCGTCAAGAACTGTCAGGCCCTGGGCATTCCGACCGGCACTGTCATCACCTACACGTCGACGCCGGCCGGCAAGAACGCGGGCAACCCGTTCCTGAAGCCTGAAAAGTCGTTCAGCTATAGCGCGTCGATGGTCATCACGCCGCGCTTCTGGCCGAACACCACCTTCGTGTTCGACTATTACAACATCGACATTAAGGACGTGATCGCCTCGGTGACCGCGCAGACCGCGGCCAATCAGTGCGTGAACGGCGATACGCTGAACACTGCGATCTGCTCGACGCTAACCCGCATCGGCGCAACGGCGCAGGGCACGACGCCCGCCTATGGCATCATCGACTTCATTCAGGGCTCGGTGAACTATGCGCGGACGATGAACCGCGGTCTGGACTTCCAATTCCTGTGGCGCGGCGATCTCGAGACGATCACCGGCTGGGACATGGGTCGTCTGAACTACCGCATGTCGGGCACCTATCTGTTCGAACAGCACGACTTCACGAACATCGCCGATCCGAACCAGCATACCGACTACGAAACCACCGTGGGCCTGCCGCGCGTGCGCTTCTCGTCGACGCTTGACTGGCAGGTCAACGATAAGCTGAGCCTACAATGGTCGGCCGATTGGCAGTCGTCGCAGGAAATCATCGATCCGGACAACATTGGCGCCAACAAGGATATCTACGATCCGAAGTATTTCACGACGGGTTCGTTCATCCAGCATGACTTCACCGTGCGGTATGCGCCGAAGGATGACTTCACGCTGCGCGCTGGCGTGGTCAACGCCTTCGACAAGAACCCGGCGCTGTGGCTGGGCAACACTTCGGCGGACAACTTCGACTTCTTCGGTCGTCGCTTCTTCGTCGGCTTCAACTACAAGATGTAAGTCGCGACCTTCGGGTCAGCACTGGGAGGGGCGGTCTTCGGACCGCCCCTTTTTCTTTGCGGCTTTGGCCCTGCTTGTGAGTGCATGCCGGGATGGAAATCCTCGTCCTTCGACAAGCACAAGATGCGGACGTTTGGCGGCAAAGCGCCTACCGATCCGCACGATCTGATCAGGCGATCTGAGCGACCAGGCCCTCGAGCACCCGGCGCAGGTCGGCCTCGCGGAACGGCTTCTGCAGCACGGTGGATCCGCGATGGTCCTCGGTCAGGCCCGCCTCGCCATAGCCGCTGGCGAAGGCGAACGGCACGCCGCGGGTCTTGAGGGCGTCGGCGACAGGGAAGATCGGACGGCCGCCCAGGTTCACGTCCAGCAAGGCCGCGTCGATATCGGCCGAGCCAGCCAGGCGCAAGGCTTCCTCGATCTCGGCGGCGGGGCCTACGATGGTGCAGCCCAGATCGGTCAGCATGTCCTCGACCAGCATCGAGACCAAGGCTTCGTCTTCGACGACCAAAACCTTCAGGGACGAGAGTGTCTTCATGGATCAGGGCTCCAGGGCGCGCAGGGGCAACGCCATGTGGCAGACGAGGCCGGCGACATCATAGGTCAGCTCGACCCCGCCGGATAGCTCGGCAGCGAGTCCGCGTCGAAGAAGGCGCGCCCCGAAGCCAAGCCGAGTGGGCGGGCGGACCTGTGGGCCGCCGCTTTCAGACCAGGTCAGGTGAAGCACGCCCTGGTCAACACCCCATACGACCTTCACGCGGCCCTCAGGGGTCGACAGCGCGCCATACTTGGCCGCGTTGGTGGCCAGCTCGTGGACGCCCATCCCCAGGGCCACGGCGGCCTTGGGCGTGAGCCGAACGTCGGCGGCGTAGTCGAAACCCACGCGATCCTCGCCGGCCATGGCGTGCAGTTCGACGTCGAACACCTCACGCAGGCTGGCGCCCTCCCAGCTTTCGCGGGTGAGCAGGTCGTGGGTCTGCGACAGGGCGATCAGGCGGGTTTCGAACGCCTCGCGGAAGAATTCGGGCGATGCGGCGGAGCGCAGGGTCTGGGCGGCGATCGACTGCACCGTCGCCAGGCTGTTCTTCACCCGGTGGTTCAGCTCGTTGACCAGCGCCAGGCGCCGGACTCCCTCCTCGGCCCTCTGGGCGGCGCGCCCGCGCGCGTGAAGCCAGCGCAGCTCGCCGCTGGGGTGGATCACCCGGTACTCGACGTCGTAGTCGGCGCCGTCGCGGATGGCGCTGTCGATCGCCGCCAGGATCCTGGGGCGGTCGTCCGGATGGATCGTCTCGACCAGGTCGGTGAAGGTGAAGGTCTCCTCCGGGCGCCGACCATAGTTGGCCTTGCACAGGTCCGAGGCCTCATAGGCCCTGGTGGCCACGTCCAGATCCCACGAGCCCATCCGACCGCTGTCCAGCGCAAACTTCAGGCGCTCTTCGGCCTTGCGACGATGGTCCAGCTCGGCCAGGGCCTCACCGTTGAGTCTGATCGACTCGATGGTGGCCGCGACCTGCGCGCCCAGCCCCACCAGCAGGCTCTCGTCACGAGCGGTGAAACGGCCAGGCTCGGGATGGCCAAAGAACAGGCCGCCCAAGACCTCGCCCTGACGGGTGGCGACGGGGATGGCCAGATAGCTGCGCACCGGCAGGTGGCCCTCGGGCATCCCCTGGCGCGGCGCATTGTGGCCATAGCGCGGGTCCAGGGTGATGTCGTCCGAACGCACCACGCCGGCATTATCGAACGTCGGCCCGAAGATCTGGGTCCTGCGAACCCGGGGAAAGTCAGCGAACGCCTCGGGCGATGCGCCCGACAGCCGGAAGAGCGCATAGCTCTCACCGTCGGGCTCCATCTGGTTGTAGAAGAATGCGCCATAGGCGGCGCCGCTGATCTCGCGCGCCCCGTCCAGCGCGCTCTGCACACAGACGTCGACGTCGTTGCTGGACGCGATCGCCTCGGTGACCCGCGCCAGGGTGTCGGACTTTCGAACCTCAGCGGCGAGGCGGAGCTCCAACGCGCTCAGGCGCGCGCCGAGATCGGCGTCGCCGACTTCGCCCACATCGCTTTCAGCCACTATGGCCAAGACGCGCCCCCAAACACAGAACCGCCCCTGGTTCTTAAGGGAGCTCAACGCACGACGTCGCGCTCGGTTCCGCAAATTGTGAAGCTAGGAGATCTAAGCTTCGCTGTCGTCGTCAAGTCGCGCGCTGATCCGCAGCGCGGTGATCTGGTTTCGCTGTCGGCGCAGCACCTGGAAACGATGCCGATAGAAGATGAAGGTCTGGCCGGGCTCGGGGATCATCTGGGCCTCGTGGATGGCGAGGCCGGCGATCGTCACCGCCTCGCCTTCGGGCAGCCGCCAGTCCATGGCGCGGTTGAGGTCGCGCACCGTGACGTGGCCGTCGACATTCACCGAGCCGTCGGCCTGCCGGCGCACGCCGTCCAGCGTGGTGTCGTGCTCGTCCTCGATCTCGCCGACGATCTCCTCGAGGATGTCCTCTAGCGTCACCAGGCCCTGCAGCGCGCCATACTCGTCGACCACCAGGGCGAAGTGGCTCTTACGCTTGAGGAAGGCGTTCAGCTGGTCCTTGAGGTTGGTGGTGTCGGGAATGAACCACGGCTCGCGCAGGATGGCGGCGATGTCGAGGCCCTCCAGCCCCGTCGGGCATTCGGCCAGGGCCTTCAGCAGGTCGCGGGCGTGCAGCACGCCGACGATATTGTCGGGCTCGTCGCGATACAGCGGCACGCGGGTGTGCTGGGCTTCCAGCACCTGGGCCACCAGGTCGCGCGCCGGCAGGCCCGCATCCAGCAGCACCATCGATTTGCGGTGGACCATGATCTCGGAGACGTCCATGTCCGACAGGTCCAGCACCCCGCCCAGCATGCGCCGGTCGCCCGCTTCCACCAGGCCTTCGGAGTGGTGGTAGTCGACCGCGCCGCGGATCTCCTCGTGGGCGGCCAGCACGTCGACCGCCATGTCCAGCTTGACGCCGAACACCCGCAGCGTGCGGCGCACGATCCACTGAATCGCATAGATGATCGGACCAAACAGCCGCACGATGAACAGGGTCGGCGCCGACAAGGCCCGCGCCACGTCGTCGGAGCGGACAATGGCCAGGGTCTTGGGCAGCACCTCGGCGAAGATCAAGATCAGGGCGGTCATGGCCGCCGTGGCCACCGCCACGCCCCAGGGGCCGGGGATCAGGGTGGTCAGCACCTGGGTCGCCAGGGCCGAGGCCAGGATATTGATCAGGTTGTTGCCCAGCAGCACCGCCCCGATCATCGTCTCCTGGTCGGACAACAGCTTGTTGACCCGCTTGGCGGGCCGGTCACCCTCGCGCTCCAGCTGGTGCATCCGCGCGCGGCTGGCGCCGGTCATCGACGTCTCGGCGGCCGAGAAGATGGCCGACAGGGTCAGCAGGGCGATAACGATCGGCGCGAGGCCAAGCAGGGCGGTGAGCATGGACGTGTTCTAGGGCAAGCGAACGACACGCGGGAGGGGCGTTGAGAGGATCGCCCTCTCCGAGCGCAGCGATCCCTTGCGGCGCGCTAGGCGAATGCGCCATTGTCCCGCGCCGAAGCAGGGGGCGGGACCTACGAGATGACAGTCAGCGATCCGGCGTGGCGCGCGCCCACCGAACCGCCGACGCCGGTGACGCCGGTGCCGTTCGGCAAGCCGTGGAGCATCTGGTTCTGGGGCGCCCTGCTGTCGACAGCGGGCCTGGCCCTGGCCGTGCAGCCCAACGCCGTTTTGCGCCTGCTGGACTCGCCGGTCGACACCTCCGCCCTGCCCTGGATCCGATTCTGCGGCCTGCTGCTGCTGGCCTACGCCATGGGCTACCATGTCGCCGGCTGGACCGGCCAACGCACCTATATGCGCGCCTCGGTGGTCCTGCGGGTGCTGTCGCTGGTGGTCCTCGGCGCCTTTGTTCTGCTGGACTGGCTGCCCAAGGCCTGGCTGGCGGTGGGGCTGGGCGACTTCGCCGGCGCGGTCTGGACCACGCTGGAGCTCAGGTGGCGTCCGAAGCCGAAAGCCTGACCAACCTTCCGTGTGGGGAACCCGGCGCGATCCAGGAAAGTGAACGGCGACCCCCGCTTTGAGCGGATTTCCATTTGAAACGGGCGGGCTCAAGGCGGTAAGCCGGAAGTATGCCCGAGTTCGCCGAAACCAGCTCCGCCGCCGATCCGCTGATCACCCTGGTCCCCGACAAGTGGGTGACGCTCCGCGACGCGTTCGGCGTCGACAGCGACATGAAGGTTCCGGCCTTCAGCCATCGCGACAGCCATGTGCCGGACATCGACCCGGCCTATAGGTTCGACCCGCAGACGACCAAGGCCATCTGCGCCGGCTTCGCCTATGACCGTCGCGTGATGGTCCAGGGCTACCACGGCACGGGCAAGTCGACCCACATCGAGCAGATCGCCGCGCGC
>NCDQ01000698.1 GCA_002280275.1 Caulobacter vibrioides
GAGGGCGGACCCGCTAACCTCAGTTCATCCCCGCCCGCACCTGGGCGCGCAACACGTCGATCGGCGCCAGGCCCGCGTCGGTCTTGAAGTGCCAGTAGGTCCAACCGTTGCAGGCCGGCGCGCTTTGAACCAGAGCGCCGATCTTGTGGATCGAGCCCGACAGGTCGCCGACCGTGATCGAGCCGTCCGGGCGCACCTTGGCCACGTGCGTGCCCTTGCTGCAGTAGAGTGTGTCGCCCGGCGAGAGCAGACCCGCTTCGACGATGGTGCCGAACGGCACGCGCGGCTCGGCGCGCTTGGAGCCCATGACCTCCAGGTCTTCCGGCGCGATCGGGACGACCTTGGCGATGCGGGCCTTGGCGTGCTCGAGGTACTCGGCCTCGCGCTCGATGCCGATGAACTTGCGGCCCAGGCGCTTGGCGGCCGCGCCGGTGGTGCCGACGCCGAAGAACGGATCCAGGATCACGTCGCCCGGCTTCGTCGTCGACAGGATGACGCGATAGAGCAGGGCCTCGGGCTTCTGGGTCGGGTGCGCCTTCGCTCCGTCGGCGCCCTTGATGCGCTCCTCGCCGGTGCACAGCGGGATGGTCCAGTCCGAGCGCATCTGCACCTCGTCATTGGCCATCTTTAGGGCGTCGTAGTTGAAGGTGTAACGCTTGGCGTTCTGGCTCTTGGAGGCCCAGATCAGGGTCTCGTGAGCGTTGGCGAAGCGAGTGCCCTTGAAGTTGGGCATCGGGTTGGACTTGCGCCAGACGATGTCGTTGAGGATCCAGAAGCCCAGGTCCTGCACGGCCACGCCGACGCGGAAGATGTTGTGATAGCTGCCGATCACCCAGATCGCGCCGTCGTCCTTCAAGACGCGGCGGGCGGCCTTCAGCCACTCGCGGGTGAACTTGTCGTAGGCCGCGAAGCTTTCGAACTGGTCCCAGTGGTCGTCGACCGCGTCGACCTTGGAATTGTCGGGGCGCAAGAGGTCGCCGCCCAGCTGCAGATTGTAGGGCGGATCAGCGAAGATCAGGTCGACCGACTTCTCGGGCAGGGCGTTCATCTGCTCGATGCAGTCGCCG
>NCDQ01000206.1 GCA_002280275.1 Caulobacter vibrioides
CGCGCCAGCTCACCGCCCGAGGCGATGGCCTCCATCGGTCCGAACGGCGCGCCGGGATTGGTCGAGATCTCGAAGGCCACGCGATCCAGACCCGAGGGTCCCGCGCGCTCCTCGCCCACGGGTTCAAGCGCGACTCGGAACCTGGCCTTCTCGAGCTTAAGGGGCGCCAGTTCCGCCTCGACGGCCTGGGCCAAGGCGTCACCCGCAGCGCGGCGTTCAGCCGACAGGGCTTCGGCGGCATAGAGATAGGCCTCGCGCGCTTCGGCGGCGTCTTTGTCGGCGGCGCGCAGCGCGTCCTCGGAGGTCTCGATGGCCTGCAGACGGGCGGCGAACTCCGCGCGCTTGCCAGGCAGGTCGTCGACCAGCACGTTCAGCTTGCGCGCCATGGCCCGCAGGGCGAACAGGCGTTCCTCAGCCTTCTCCAGGCGATCGGGCTCGAACTCGAAGCTCTCGGCGACGGCGTCGATGGCGGCTGAGGCTTCCTGCGCTTCGACCAGCGCCCGGTCCACGGCCTCGCAGGCCGCCGAGAGACGCGTCATGGCCGAGCCCTCGGCCTGTGCGCCGGCCTGCAACGCGCGGTCACGCGCCCGCTCGAGCGCGCGATAGGCCTGAGCCAAGCGGCCGGACAGATTATCGCCGCCCAGCGCGTCCTGCGCGGCGGCGATGTCGGCCATGGCCTTTTCGGCGGAGCTGAGCAGAGCCCGCTCCTCGGCCAGGCTGGGCTCCTCGCCTTCACGGGGATCCAGACGGTCCAGTTCAGCAAGCCGAAGGGTCAGTTCCTCGGTCTCGGCCGTCGCGCGGCTGGCCAGATCGCGAAGGTGGTCGGCCTTGTCGCGGGCGGCGCGCCAGGCGCTCCAGGCCGAGGCCACCGCGCCCAGGCTGACCCCGCCGAAGGTGTCGAGCAAGCCGCGATGGGTCTTGGGGTCGAGCAAGCCGACAGTCTCGTGCTGGCCATGCACCTCCAGCAACAGCGCGCCCAGGTCTTTCAGCACCCCGACGCTGGTGGCCTGGTCGTTGACGAAGGCGCGCGACCGACCGTCAGGCGACAGCTGCCGGCGCAGAACAAGGTCCTCGTCACGGGCGTAAGACAGGCCCTTGTCGTCGAGATAAGCAAAGGCGGGGTGGTCGGCCGGCAGGGCGAAGATCGCGGTGGCCGACGCATGGCCGCTCGCGCCCCGGCGAACCAGCCCCGCATCGGCGCGCGCGCCAGTCGCCAGGCCCAGTGCATCGAGAATGATCGACTTGCCCGCGCCGGTTTCACCGGTCAGCGCCGTCAGACCTTCGCCGATGGCGAGGTCCAGGCTCTCGATGAGCACGACGTCACGGATGGAAAGGCCGATCAGCATGGGTCGCAAGATCGCCGGGAATCAGGATTTTTCAAAGCGCAAAGGCGGAACGAAACGGGATCAACCAGGATCCCGCCGCGATTTACATGCCCAGCGGACCCAGCAGACCCTTCTTGGCCTTGCGTTCGCCGGGCGGGGCCAGGGTCGTGCCCTTGTCCTTCGACAGGATGCGTTCCAGCGCGTTGCGCTTGGCGCCGGCCTTCAGCGGCTCGACCGCCGGACGCAAGCCGTTGTCGTTCAACAGCCTGTAGGCGTCGAGATACCAGCGGTCGCCCGGGAAGTTGTAGCCCAAGACCGCGCCGTTGCGCTTGGCTTCTTCCGCGAGACCGAGCGTCAGGTACGACTCGACGAGGCGGAACAGGGCTTCGGGCGTGTGCGAGGTCGTCTGGTGGCGCTCGATCACGGTCTTGAACCGGCCGATCGCCGACAGGGTCTGGCCGTTCTTCAAATACCAGCGCCCGATGGCCATTTCCTTGCCGGCCAACTGGTCGTTGACCATGTCGATCTTCAGGCGCGCGTCGGTGGCGTATTCAGTGTTCGGATAGCGCTGGACGACGTCGCGCAGAGCGGCCAGCGCCTGCTCGGTGGCGGCCTGATCGCGGTTCACGTCGACGATCTGTTCGAAGTAGCAGATGGCCTTCAGATAGAAGGCGTACTGCGCCGACGGATTGCCGGGATAGAGCGAGATGAACCGGTCGGCGTCGCCGACCGCTTCGGCGTACTGATTGCCCATGTAGTGGGCGTAGCCGGTCATCAGAATCGAACGGCGCGACCATTCCGAATAGGGGTGCTGACGCTCCACTTCGCGGAAATAGTCGACCGCCTCGTTCCAGTTGCCGCGGTCCAGACGGTCCGCGCCGGTGGAATACAACAGCTCAACGGGACGCTCTTCGTAGGCGAGGGTCGGTTTCTTGGCCTTGCCCGCGCAGCCCGCCACCGAGGCGGCGACGAGGACAGCGGCGATAGTGACGGCCGAACGTCCCTGAAAAATACGAAGCACGGACTCTCTCACCCTCGAAGCAAACGTGCGCCCCTGCGCCGTGCAAGGCTTCTACACCACGCCGCCGAAGGCGCAAATGCGAAGGCCGAGCCCCGACGTTTCGGAGACGCTCCTAAACCGCTTCAGCGAGGGCCGGCGCAAAGGCGCGCAGGCGCCAGGCGCGCGGCTGGGCCAGCAACGCTCGAACCACGGCGTTATTGAGGCCATGACCGGCCAGAACGCCTTCAAAGCGGCCGATAATCGGCTTGCCCAGAACGTAGAGATCGCCCACGGCGTCCAGCGCCTTATGACGAACGAACTCGTCCGGACGGCGCAAGACCGATCGCGCGCAGCGCCTCGACGTCGCGCACGAAACCGAAGGTGCGGCAGTTGGAAAGCTCGGCGCGGAACGTGTCCTCGTCGACCACCAAGTCCACCGCCTGACGACCGATCGCGCGGCTGGCGAAGGCGATTTCGAAGGCGACCTCGAAGCGATCGGCCGGCAGCAGGCTGGCGCGCTTATCGCCCTCCTCCACCGTGATCGGCGACAGGATCTCGATGTAGTGGCGAACCGCTTCCTGGCGGCGGCGACCCGCGCGATCCAGGATCTGCATGAAGGGCTCGGACGAGCCGTCCATGATCGGCACTTCCGGACCATCGACCTCGACGATGCAGTTGTCGATCGACAGAGCCGCCAGCGCGGCCATCAGGTGCTCGATCGTCGAGACGCGGACGTCATCGGCGTTGTTGATCACCGTACCCAGCTGGGTTTGGCAAACGGCCTCGGCGGTCACCGGCACGCGGTTGTCGCGGTCGTGTACGTCGGTCCGTACAAAGACGATCCCCATGTCGGCGACAGCCGGGCGCACGGCGACGCGAACATGCGCGCCCGTGTGCAGGCCGATCCCCGCGAAGATCACCGGTCCTGCGACCGTGTGCTGAAAATAACCCGAAGCCGACACTCGAGACCCTTATTGGCTAACGGACGGCCTTGCAGCCGACCTTTCGCCCCCGCTTAGCATTTAGGTGCGGCGCTGCGTCGCGGCAAAGCAAAGTCTGTTTCGGATTGTTACCACGTAAGGCGCTGTATTTGTTTTATTTTTATAACAGGTCGACGCGCCCCGAAATGTAACGCGGATCGGTGATCAGCGCTCTGGCGATGTCGTGTCGGCGGCCCAGCCGCTGGGATGATGCGCGCCCGGACGTCGCTGCGCTTCAGCATAAGCGTTTCGAGCAGATCGGTTTTCCCCACCACGGCGCTCAAAGCCGCCCTGTCGCCACCGCGAAAGTCAGTCGCGCCTTCTTCTCGAGTTCGCCGACGTCCCGGCCAGACATGTAGACACGGGCCAGGACGGCCGGCGCCGCCGCTGGGAAGGCCGCCACCGGCAGCCGCCGTAGCTCGCCGCGCGCGGCTTTCAGCTGCGCCTCGACCCGCTGCTTCACGTCCGCCTGCGTCCAATCGTCCGGCAAGCGCGAGCGCCCCGCTTGCTTCAGACGCCACAGGCCGGCGAGGCCCCAGGCGCGCGCCGCGCCCTTGACCGCATGCGGATCGGCGCTCGGATCGAGCCGCCGCGCCGCGAGCACGGCGAGCGCACCAGCGGTGCCGTCGATATAGGCCAGCACCGCCGCCTCGTCCTTCAACGGCCCTTCGTCCAGATCGGCGAAACGCGCGTCAGCGAGAACCGCAAGAGCGTTGGGATCAAAGCCGGACGCGGCCAGGGCCTCGACATTGGGATGCTTGCGCGGCGGCTTTCCGGCCGCGATCTCTTCCATCGCCTCGCGCCACCAGGTCAGGCGGATCTCACCCATCAGGGCGTTGGAGACGCCGCCGGCCACGCGGGCCAGTTCGTAGTTCAGGCCATAGAGGGCGATCACGTCGGCGCGCGCCCCAGGGTCGGCGATGAAGCGCGTCGCCAGCCAGCGGTCGGGATCGACGCGGCGGACGAGGTCTTCGAGGGTCTCGGTGTCGGCCATAGGGTCCAGAACGAAGAGGGCCCGCCGCGAGTCGCGACGGGCCCTCCCCTTACAGCATTTTCCGGCGGTGTTTAGCCAAACAGCGTCTGGTTCATCGCCATGGTGGCCAGCATCGGGATGCTGAGCAGGGTGTTCGTGCGCGAGAACAGCATGGCGGTCTTGGCGGCCTTGGCCTTGGCGTCCGCGTCGGCTTCGATCATGCCAAGAGCGATCTTCTGGTTCGGCCAGATGAAAACCCAGACGTTGAAGAACATCACCGTCGCCAGCCACATGCCCGTGCCGATGAAGGTGAAGCCCATGTCGACGCCCGGCGTGTAGCCGCCGGCCAGGCCCAGGGTGAAGGCTTCCACCAGATAGCCGCGGTTATAGGCCAGGAGCACGCCCATCACCCAGGTGGCCAAAGCCGCCCAGCGGAACCAGAACAGCGCCTCGGGCGCGATGTACTTGCTGACCGCCGGCTTCAGCTCAGCCGGGATCTGCGGCATCACGCGGATCTGCACGAAGTTGAAGTAGTAGCGGAAATTCGAAAGCAATCCAGTCACCGGTTTCCCCCTAGGATCCCATTTTCCTTAAGGGGACCATAGGGGCGTTTCGGAGTCGGGCAAACCCGGCATACCGAGAGTCGATGAGCTGCTCGGCTACACCGCGATCAGCGCCGCCGCCAGTCGCCGGCCTTCGCTGGCCAGGACGTTGTAGGTGCGCGCGGCGGCTTCTGTGCTCATGAACTCGAGACCCACGCCGGCGGCCTTGAGCGCGTCGCGGACAGGCCGCGGCGGCAACGCGTTGGCCAGACCCACGCCCAGCAACACGAACTCGACCGCGCCGCCCGCCGCGAAAACCTCGGCGAACGACTCGGGCGTCAGCTCGGAAAGAGCCTTGGCGGCCCAATCGCGGGGCTGATCATCGAGGATCAGCAGCGAGCCGGGCCGCCAGACGCCGGCGACCCGAAAGCCGCCGCCGCCCCAGGCGTCGATGGACGGCGGCTGGCGCATCAGGGACGCGAAGCCGCGCCGAGCTTGATCGGCGTGGCTTCTTCATCGCCACGCTTGACGCCCCACAGCAGGATGATCGGTTGATCGGCGCGCCGACATAGATCGACGAGTAGGTGCCGACCGCGATACCGAAGATCATCACGACGGAGAAGCCGAACAAGGCGTCGCCGCCGAAGATCGCCAGACCGGCCAGGGCCATGATCGCCGTGACGCCGGTGATAATCGTGCGCGACAGGGTTTCGTTGATCGACAGGTCGATCACCTCGCCCAGCGGCATCTTCTTGTACTTGCGAAGGTTTTCGCGCAGGCGGTCAAAGACGACGACGGTGTCGTTCATCGAATAGCCGATCACCGTCAGCAGCGCGGCCACGGTGTTGAGGCTGAACTCGATCTTGAACAGCACGATAAAGCCGAAGGTCAGGATCAAATCGTGCAGAAGCCCAGCCACGGCGCCGAGGCCGAATTGCGGCTCGAAGCGGAACCAGATGTAGAGGAACATCAAGGCGATCGCCAAACCCAGCGCGATCAGGCCGCTGCGGAACAGCTCGCCCGAAACCTTCGGCCCCACGACCGACGGGTTGAGGAACCGGGCTTCGTTTCCGAGCGATTTGCGCAACTCGCTCTGCACCTTGGTCATGGTGGCGTCAGCCTCCATGCCGGCCGGTGTCTGGAAGCGAACCAACGCCTTATCCGGCGAACCGAACTGCTGGACCTGCACATCGCCAAGGCCCTGGCGATCCAGGGTCTCGCGGATCAGGCCAAGGTCGGCGGCGCGCGGCGCGGTCGAGACCTCCATCACCGTACCGCCCTTGAAGTCGATACCGAGCCGGAGGCCAGGATAGAAACAACTGACGACGGACGCGACGACCAGCACGGCGCTGATGATGCCCATCAGACGCGCGAAGCGGACGAACTGTAGATTGGTCTTCTGCGGAAGCAGCTTGATCAGGGGCCAGGACATGTAAGCGCTCCGTCAGATCGGCAGTTTCTTGGGACGCGCGGTGCGGAACCACCATCCGATGAGGACTTGGCTGATCATCACCGAGGTGAAGACCGAGGTGAAAACACCAATCGACAACGTCCAGGCGAAGCCGCGAACCGGGCCAGCGCCGAAGGCGAACATGATGGCCGCGGCCACCAGCGTCGTGACGTTGGCGTCGATGATCGTGCCCATGGCGCGGGAGAAGCCTGCGTCGGCGGCCAGGATCGGCGATTTGCCAGCCCGCGCCTCGTCGCGCATGCGCTCGTAGATCAGCACGTTGGCGTCCACGGCCACAGCCAGGGTCAGGATCAGACCGGCGATACCGGGCAGCGTCAGCGTCGCTTGGGTCAGCGACATCGCCGCCACGATCAGCATGCCGTTGACGATCAGCGCAAAGACCGAGATGCCACCGAACAGCAGGCCGTAGCTGAGGATCATGAAGACGACGATCGTGATGAAGGCCACGAGGGTGGAGACCGCGCCGGCGCGTACGGCGTCCGCGCCCAGTTCGGCGCCGACGGTGCTCTGCTGTTCGACCTTCAAGGGCGCCGGAAGCGCGCCCGACCGCAGCAGCAGCGCCAGGTCAGAGGCGCTCTCGGCCGTGAACGAGCCGGTGATGATGCCGCTGCCGCCCAGGATGGCGCCGTTGATGGTCGGCGCCGAGATGATCCGGCCGTCCAGAACGATGGCGAAGCGCTTGCCAACATTGCGGGCGGTCGCGTCGCCAAACTTGCGCGAGCCCGCACCGTTGAATTTGAACGACACGGCGGGCGCGCCGCGATCATCGAAGCTCTGACGGGAATCGACCAGTTCGTCACCCGACACCAGGGCGCGCTTGCGCACGACGTAGGCGGCTTGATAGCGGTCGTCGCTGGGCAGAGCCTCCGAGCCGGGCGGAATCCGGCCGGCGGCGATGTCTTCGGGCGTGACCGAGTCATCGACCATCTGGAACGTCAGCTTGGCGGTCTTGCCGACCACGGCCTTCAGTCGCTCGGGATCGCTTTCGCCGGCGGCCTGGATCACGATGCGATCAGCGCCTTGGCGGGTGATGTTGGGCTCCTTGGTGCCCAAGGTGTCGATGCGTCGGCGAATGGTCTCGATGCTCTGATCCACCGCCATCGACGCGTCCTGAGCCGCAGCTTCCGGCACGAAGGACAGCTCCAGACGCTGATCGTCACGCTTGTTCACGTTGACGTCGCGCCCACTGACAGAGCCGGCGAAGGGCGAACCTACCGAGCGGCGCAGCAGGCTGGTGGCCTCGTCGACCTTGGCCGCGTCCGCGATCCGCAGACGAACCGTGCCGTTCACCTCTGCCAGCTCGCCAAAGGTGATCTGCTCGCCCCGGAGAACAGTGCGGACATCCTCGACGAGGTTCTTCAAGCGCTCCTTGCGCAGGGCGTCGGTGTCGACCTCATACATGAGGTACGAGCCGCCCTGCAGGTCGAGGCCAAGGTTCAGCTTCTGTTTGGGCAACCAGCCCGGAAAGCTATCCAGCGTCTTCTGCGGCAGGAGATTGGGCAAGGTGAAGAGAATGCCGAAGATCACCGAGAGGGTGACCAAGACAATCTTCCAGCGAGACAGTGTCAGCATGGATAAGCGCTCGGATCGACGCCGTTGGACGCCTGGATTTGCGCTGGATCCGGTCGTCAGACGATGATCGCCCGACGCCGGAGACCCAGATCAATATGTTCGGGGCCCTTGGACAGGACATCCGAACCGATGGCTACTACGCGTGGAACGCCGGATTAGTTCTTGGCGTCGTTGGCGGCGGCGGGTTCGCCCTTGGCGCGGACCTCGGCGATCATGCCCTTCACGACCTTGACGGTCACGCCCGTGGCGATCTCGACGCCGACTTCGCGGTCCTCGACGCGGACGATCTTGCCGATCATGCCGCTGGACAGCACGACGGTGTCGTTGCGCTTCAGGTTGTTGAGCATGTTCATGTGCTCTTTCTGGCGCTTCTGCTGCGGACGGATCAGCATGAAGTAGAACAGCACGACCATCAGGATGATGGGCAGGATGTTCATCAGGGTCGCCGTGGTGGAACCGGTGGGCATGGTCTCTCCAAAAATCCAAATGCGCGCCGCCTAGAAATAGGGTCGCGCCAAGTCGGCGGAAGCTATGCGTTCGCCTTATCTTTTGCAATGCGAGCCCGTGAGGGTATGGAGCCACACATGACCGACGCGATCGCTCCCCTCCTCGCCCGCATCGCCGACGCCCTCGAACGCCTGGCGCCGCCCGCCCCGCGAGCGCCGGACTTCAGTGGCGCGCGCCTATTCCGACACGAGTCCGCGAGCGGCGCGTTCGTCGCCGCGCAGGACTATCCGTTGTCGCTGGACCTGCTGGTCGGGATCGATCGCCAGAAGGCGCGGTTCGTCGAAAACCTCCGCCGCTTCGCCGAGGGGCTGCCCAGCAATCATGTCCTGCTGTGGGGCGTGCGCGGCACCGGCAAGAGTTCGGTGACCAAGGCCGCGTTCATGGCCATGGCCGAGACCTATCCTGACCTCAAACTGGTCGAGGTCGATCGCGACGAGGTGGCCGCCCTCCCCCCGCTGTTTGACCTGTTGCGCGCACGTCCAGAGCGGTTCGTCGTCCTCTGCGACGACCTTTCCTTCGAAGACGGCGCGGCGGCGGCCAAGGCGCTGAAGTCGGCGCTGGAGGGCGGGGTCTCGGGCCCGCCCGAGAACGTGCTGTTCGTGGCCACGTCCAACCGTCGTCACCTGATGCCGCGCAACCACGTTGAAAGCCAGGGCGCCATCGCCGCCGCCGAAAACGCCGAGGAGGAGATGAGCGTCTCCGATCGCTTTGGCCTTTGGATCGGCTTTCCGCCGATGGACCAGGCGACCTATCTGGCGGCGATCCGCAGCTACGCCGCACGGTTCGGCCTGGACGCCGCCGATCTGGATCGGCGGGCCCTGCAGTGGTCGCAGATGCGCGGCGGCCGGTCAGGCCGCGTGGCCTGGCAGTTCGTTCGCGATCTGGCGGGAGAGCTAGGTGTCGGGCTGCCCGGCTAAGACCGGAAGAAAAGGCCCGCCTCGACCGAGGCGGGCGCCCTAGATCAGCGCGGCAGCACCAGTCCCGGATCAACCGGCTTGGCCTTGTCCTTCACCGTCGGCGCGTAGCGCATTTCAAAGTGCAGCTGCGGTTCGTTGACCCCGCCGGTGGCCCCGACCGTGCCGAGTTGTTCGCCCTGCTTGACCTGCTGGCGCATCTTCACATTAGTGCTGGAGAGGTGCGCATAAGCCGTCACCCAGCCGTCGGCGTGCTTGACCAGCACCAGGTTGCCGAAGGTCGGGACCTGGTTGCCGGCATAGGCGATCTCGCCGTCGGCGGCCGACACAACCGGAGTTCCCTGCGGCGCGCGGATATTGAGGCCGTCGTTACGCTGGCCCGTCCCCTTCACGCCGAAGCTGGAGATGATCTCGCCCCGCAGCGGCCAGGCGAACTTGCCCTTGCCCGAGGCGATGATCTCGGCCTCGGTCGGCGCGGCGGCGGTCTCGATGATCGGCCGAGTGTTGGCCGGCGGCGTGATCGGCTGGGCGGCGACCGGCGCGGTCGGACGCGTGGCGGCGCCGCTGGCCGTGTAGGGGATGGGGCTGGACGGCGTGGCGGCGCTGCTGTCCACGCGCGCATAGGTGTTTGCGGGCGGGGTGGCCGGCCGGCTGGTCGCCACGCTGGTGGTGGTCCGTAAGGGGCCCTTGTCCTTGAAGCCGCTGGGCAGCGCGATCTTCTGGCCTTTCTTCAGCGTGGCCGTGGCCCGCAGGTTGTTCTCGGCGGCCAGCGCTTTGACGCTGACATTGAAGCGCTTGGCGATCTCGCCCAGCGTGTCGCCGGTCTGCACGGAATAGGCCTTTTGCGTCGTCGCCGGGCCCTTAATCTTGGCGCCCAGCTTCAGCGGCTTGTCAGTGTCGAGCTTGTTGACCTCGGCAAGCTCACTGAGGCTCATGTCGAACTTGCG
>NCDQ01000207.1 GCA_002280275.1 Caulobacter vibrioides
GACGACGCATCCGGCGCCTTCGTCTACAAGACGGTTGATCGCCGCACGGGTGAAACGCTTCAGCAATTCCCCCGCGAGGAGGTCCTGAAGATGCGTGACGGCCCCGATTATGAGACGGGGGACGTGTTTGACGGGCAAGCCTGAGATCGGCTGACAATCACACCGGCCATGCCGGCGTGCGGCCGTCTGTCACAGGCGTAAACAGACATGGTTTATATGCGTTAACCATAATCTTACTTTCTGAGACCATCGTGGGCGGCGATTAGATCGCTCGCCGAATCGCGCGCGATCGCAACCAACGGCAAAATCGCCGATCGGAGGCCGCGCATGGCGCTAAGCGTCAACACAAACCAGCCCGCGCTGATCGCGCTGCAAAATCTCAACCGCACCAACGACGACATGCAGGCGGTGCAGACCCGTATCAATACGGGTGAGGCCATTTCGACCGCCAAGGACAATGCGGCCGTCTGGTCGATCGCCCAGGCGCAGCGCGCTGACATGAGCGCCTTGAGCGCCGTGAAGATGAGTCTGGATCGTGCGACATCGATCGCTGACGTGGCTCTGGCGGCGGGCGAATCCGTTTCGGATCTGCTCAAGCTCATGCGCGAAAAGGTCGTGGCCGCCAAAGACTCCTCGCTGACCACCACCTCCCGCCAAGCCCTGAACGCCGACTTTCAGGGCTTGGTCAAGAACCTCAACCAAGTGATCAGCAGCGCGACGTTCGACGGCGCCAATCTGCTCAACGGCAGCCAGGCCGCCGACATGGCGTTCCTCGCTGATGCCGACGCGGGTCAATCGATCACTCTGGCCCTGCAGAACCTGTCGCTGGGCGGCACGATCAATACTTTGACGGCCACGGACGATATCCTGTCGACCACGACCGCCGCAGACGTCCTGACGCGCCTGGACGCGACCCTGAGCGCGGTGAATCAGGCCGTGGGCAATATCGGCACCCAGGCCAAGCAGATTGACGCCCACAACACCTTTGTCGCCAAGCTGACCGACGTGTTGGAAACCGGGGTCGGCAACCTCGTCGACGCCGACCTTGCTAAGGAAAGCGCGCGCTTGCAGGCGCTGCAGGTCAAGCAGCAACTCGGCGCCCAGGCCCTTTCGATCGCCAACAGCGCGCCTGAGATCATCCTGTCCCTGTTCAAGGGCTAGTAGAGCTAGGTCCCGCCGCGCCCAGGGGCTAAGCTGCCGCTGGGCGAACCGGGGATTCGGCTACGAGCATGATCGAACTGCGCGACTTGTTGGACGAGGACGAGGCGATCCTCTTTCAGTGGCGGTCCGAACCCGAGGTCGACCGCTGGATGTCAGACGCCGATCTTCCCAGCCGCGAGGCGCACGCTGTCTGGTTTCAGGCGCTGCGTAGAGACCCTGATATGCGCGGCTGGATGATCACCCGGGGCGAAGCCCCGATGGGCCTGCTGACGCTGACCGGGCTGACCAGTCACCATCGCCGCGCGAGCTGGAACTGGTTCCTTGGTTCGGCGGTCATGGCCGATAATGACGCGGCTCTGAAGGCCCAATCAGCCGCTGGTTTCCGCCGCGAAGGCTACCTTCGCGGTCACGTTCTGAAGGATGGCCTGCCACGGGACGTCGTGCTCCTTGGCATCCTGGCCTCGGAGTGGTCGGAACTGCGCGAGGCGGCCCGTCGGGCGCTTTCCGACGCAAACCTTATCGCCGCTTAATCTGAGGTCTTAACGAGTCGTCAGCGATCCTGCGGCAAAGGTAACAGCGGGGAGATTCGCGCCCCGGTCGGGACTCGCCGTGATCACGTTCGCTACCAGCGCGCTGCTCAGCTACTATCAGGCCCGGACGGGCCTGACGGGCGCTGGTGCGTCCGGTGTTCCTGCCACGTCGTCACGATCCAAGGCCGTCGTGCCAAGCGCGCCCTGGCTGAGCAACGCTTCGCCGCCGGCCAGCGACCTGGTCCGAACCGCTCTGGCCGGCCGAAAGTTCATCGACGAGGGCGCAAACACATCGAGCCTGAAGGGCGTCAGCGCCGACTACAAAAAGCTGTTCGCCACCTATCAGGCGCTCAACACGCTTTCGGCGCTCGCGGCGCGCGCCGGGGAAAAGGGCGTCACCGACGGCGAGGTTTCCCGCCTGCAGACCGCCCTGACCAAAGGGCTCGGGGAGATCAGCGGCTACGTTCAGAACCTGTCGCTGGATCAGATGCGTCTGACGACCGGCGCGGTCATGACCACCGACAAGGGCGCTGTGGGCGTTCCCAAAGCGACCTACAGCTATACGACCGACACGCTCTATACAGGCTCGTTCGATGACGAGGTGCCCAGGTTCAAGGGCAACGTATCGTTCGATGTCTCGGTGAAGAGTTTTGGTGTCACCACGACCGTCACCATGAACCTGGCCGATATGGACGCGACGCCGCGGACCATGTCCAACGTCGTCACCTACATGAACGGCAAGATGAAGGCGGCGGGTTTCAACACCGACTTCTCCGTTCAGCGTACGCCGGGCGAGGAGCGCACCGTTCAGGTCAACGGCAAGCCCGTGAAGTTGCCGGCCACCGGCGATGACTTTGCGCTACGGGTCAATGGCGACTCCGTTGAGCAATTGACCTTCTCAGCGCCGACCACGGCGCCGGCGGTCTATGTCACGACGCGCGCCGGCGATCCGGATCCCGACAAGAAGACCGAAACCGACGACGGCGTCTTCGAAACGACCCTCACCAAATACAGCGCAGCCGGGCCGGCCGGCGGCCCCGGAGCGGGCGCGCCGGGCGGCAAGGTCTTTAGCGAGACGCTGCAAGGAACGATTTCCAGCGTTCGCAAGTCGGTCACCGGCGCGGACGGCTCGATCTACATGTTGGCGGACGTCGCCACTGAGGTCGACGGCAAGACAGACATCAATGGTCAGCCGATCAAGGGCGAGAGCGACGTCGCGCTGCTGAAATATGACAGCGCCGGTCACCTCCTGTACGCGCGCTCGCTTGGCGCCACCGACAACGCCAGCGGCCTGTCGCTGGCGGTCGCCGATGACGGAAGCATCGCCGTGGCCGGCTCGGTCAGCGGCAGGCTGCAGGGCGCGGTCAACGGGCCGATCAACAACAGCGACAGCTCAAGCACCACCGACAGCTTCGTCACGCGCTACGACGCCAAGGGCGACGAATTGTGGACGGTCCGCCGCGGCGGCCTGCAGGAAGACGAGGCCACCGCTCTAGCTTTCGGCGCCAACGGCGTTCTCTATGTGGGCGGTCGCAGCAAGTCTGACCTTCCCGGTTCGGTGGGCACGGACCCGGCCGGCGGCTGGGACGCCTATCTTTCGGCCTTCGCGACGGATGCGAATGGTCAACCCAAGGCGCTGTTCACCCAGAAGTTCGGCACCGCCGAGAACGACTCCGTTTCGGATATTGTCGTCAACGGTTCGCAGGTCATTGTCGGGTCTAAGGAAAACGGCCAGGCGATGCTGCGCAGCTTCGAGGTCAATCCGTCGGTGGTGACCGAGAACGTCACCAAGTTGAACCAGTATGGCGCCTACGAAAGCGTGCCTGTCACCTACACCAAGACCGCGACGCTGACGGCGGGCGCGACCCGCGACCTCGGCTCGCTGAAGGGCGGCGACATCGTCGGTCTGAAGATCGATGGCGGCCAGCTCTATGTCGGCGGCTACACGGCCAATAACCTGATGTCGATCGGCGGCGCGACGACCGCGCCGTCGGGCGGCATGGACGGTTTTGTCGGTCGGATGTCGCTCGACATCTCGGACAACACCAACGACACGCTGACCTACTATGGCGGGACCGGCGACGACACTGTCACCGGCTTTGCGGTCTCCAACGGCACGGCCTGGTTAGTCGGCGCTGCCGGCAAGAACCTCGACGGCGAGGAGACGGTCGGGACCAAGGACGGCTATGTCGCTCAGGTGAATGTCGGCACGGGCTCGGTGGACTGGAGCCAACGCCTTACGGGCAAGGATGGCTACGCTGCGCCGACCTCGGTCGCGGTCGCGGCGTCGGGCGCCTCGTCCCTCGACGCCTTCGGCCTGCCAAGCGGCGCGATGGATTTCAGCCAGTCCAACCGCATTGTCTCGGCCACCTCGGCCCGACCTGGCGACACCTTTCAGATCCGGACGCGCGAGCGCGGCGCGCTCACCACGGTCACGATCGACGCCAACGATACGCTCGAGACCTTGGCCGACAAGATCAAGCGCGCCTCGGGCTTCCGCGCCAAGGTCGAGACCGCCTCTAGTGGCAACAGCCGCGTTCTGAAGATCAGCCCCGCGTCGAACAACGCCACCCTCGAGATCGTGCCGGGCAAGGGTGGGACCGATGTTCTGCGCTCGCTGGGCCTGGCGGGCGGCGTGGTGCGCGCCACGAAGAGCGAGGACGGCAAGACGGTGTCGGCTGACGGCAGGGGCCCCGTGTATGGGCTGCAACTGCCGCCGGAGCTGGACCTGACGTCCGAGGCCGGCCGGAAGAACGCCAACATGGTGATCACCCGGGCCATGTCCCAGGTGCGTACGGCGTATCGCGAAATCGCCGATACAGCCCTGGGGATCAAGACCGACAGCACGTCTGGCTCGGGCAAGACGGGCGGCACAGTTCCTGCCTATCTGAAGAACCAGGTGGCCAACTATCAGGCCGCGCTCAATCGCCTGACGGGCGGCTAACCTGCTCTTTTCCACGACCGCCGCGCTTGAAAGCGTCATCGTCGCGTCGTAGCCAAGAGTCATGGACTTTTTGAAAGATCGACGGATCATCCTGGGCGGCGGCGCGGCGCTTGCGCTCGTCGCGGGTCTCGGCATCGCCGTGGCCTTGATGTCGGGCCACGACAAGAAGCCCACGGAAGAGCCGCCGGCCTCGCGCGCGGGCCTGATCGTCGAGACGGGCCGCGCCGACGACACCAAGCTGGACCCCGCCCGTCCGCTGCGCTGCTTCGTCGGCGGCGCCTTTGTCGGCGAGATCACCCTGGCCGAATGCGCCAAGAAGAATGGCGTGGCCACGGGCGCCCTGGATGTCGGCGTTGACGAGACGGGCGCTCTGGCCGCCGCCGATCAGGCCGGCATGGTGCTGACCCCGCTTCCGCCGACCCCGACCGAGACGACGCCGGCGGCCATCACGCCTGCGGCGACCACTGCGCCGGTGACCCCGTCGTCCAGCTCGGCGACCGCGCCGCTGGCGGCGTGCTGGCGTTACGCCGGCAACGAATGGCGGCGACTGCCGGGTGAGATCACGCTGAACGCCTGCGTCCAGCAGCTGTTTGGCGGGCGCTGCGAGAAGGCGGGCGGCGCGACGTATGGGCGGTGGGGCGAGGAGACCCTGCGGCTGGTTCCAGGCCGCGTCGAGATTTCGTCGGATAATCGCAGCTTCCACACCGCGTTTGAGCAGGGTGCAAACTGCTCTATCCCGAACGTCGGATAGGTTTATAAGTGTAATCCATGAAGAAGACCGTCCTCGCCGCCGCCGTCCTCGCCGTTTCGGGTCTCGTGCTCGCCGGTTGCCAGAAGCAGACCAAGGCACCGTTCGAGAAGGGCGTCTGCTTCCATGTCGCCACCAATAAGGACAAGACGCTGCGCTTCAATCCGGTCAGCCGGAATGTGCCGCAACTCGAGGAATGCGCGGCCACACTCGAAGGCATGCGGATGCGGTTCGTTCGTTTGGGGCAGTCCAACAGCCGCAGCATGGTCGGCGCCTACCAGGGGTCCTTCATCTTCATCGAGAAGGAAGGGATCTATGTGGGCCAGACCTACGAAGGTCCGCGCTTCATGTCGCTGGTGCGCACGGGCGATGGGCGTCTGGCTGTGCCGGGCGCCATTAAGCGCGTTCCCGCACAGTAGGACGGTCGCGGCCTAACCGTCGTCCGTCCACAAGCGCCTTGCTTGCCCACAGGAACGTTACAAGAACAAAACTTGCGTCTGAATTAGCGGGTCGTTAACGTCTCGCTCCAGATTCCGGCGCATGGGTCGCCGGGCGAGAGCAAGGTCCAAGCGATGGCTGGCAGCGTCAACAAGGTCATTCTGGTGGGCAACCTCGGGGCCGATCCCGAGATCCGCAGCCTCGGTTCAGGCGACCGCGTCGCCAACCTCCGCATCGCGACGTCCGAGACCTGGCGCGATCGCAACAGCGGCGAGCGCAAGGAAAAGACCGAATGGCACCGGGTCGTGATCTTCAACGACAACCTGGTCAAGGTCGCCGAGCAATACCTGCGCAAGGGCTCGACGGTCTACATTGAGGGCGCGTTGCAGACCCGCAAGTGGACCGACAACACCGGTCAGGAAAAGTACTCCACCGGTGACGCGGGCATGTCTTCGGGCGGCGGCGACGAGTATGGCGGCGGCTATTCGGGCGGCGGCGGCTCCAGCTTCAGCGGCGGCCAGCGTAGCCAGCCCAGCGGCCCGCGCGAGAGCTTCTCGGCGGACCTGGACGACGAGATCCCGTTCTAGAGTCTGAGCGCTAAGGGACTAGCAATCCGTCTCCGTCTGCGGTGCATTTTTGGACGCGTAAGTGCAGGTCCCTGACGGCCGCGACTGCATAATGTGAGGATCGTCACATCGCGAAGCGTCTGGCGGTGATTATCAGACGCGGTGTCTGCTCTTGTGGGAGTCGGACCGGTGGGGCGATGGGCTCCGCGTGCAATGGCCGTTAGAGCCATAGACGCGAACCGATCGGGGGCGAGCGACGGATGCCTGTGAGGGTTTCCGTCGTTCTCTTCGCGCGCGCGCCTGACGGTCAGATGAACAGGTCCTCTGGCCGCGACCACCGGAAGCGGACGACCTCAATTTCGCGCCCGCCGGGCGGCGTTTCGCGGTAGCGCGCCACCTCCACACCGCCCTTGCGCGCGTAGAAGCCCAAGGCGTCCGCGTTCGGCGCATAGACCTCCAGATGCAAGGCCGCGCCCGCGTGCACATTACGCAGCCATAACGCCACCTCGCTCAGCAGCCGCGAGGCCAGACCCTGACCCCTGCGCTCAGGGGCGACGTGAAGATTGTCGACCAGGAGACCGACATCGGGATTCACCCGAAAGGAGGCGTAGGCGAGGGCGACCGGCGCCGTGTCGTCCATGGCGGCCAGGATCAGGTCGGTGCTGGGGGCATAGTCCTGAAAGCGCTCGCGCCAGACCGCGCGGGAAATGGCGGGGAGTTGATGGTCCAGATAATGGTCGCCGTAGAGGCCGCGATAGGCGTCCTGGCGGCTGCGCGTGTGCAGGTCGGCGATGGCGTCGGCGTCCCGCAATAAGGTCCCGAGTCGGATGATCCGTGTCGCCATGGGACGATCGAAGGCGTTTCGCAGCGCGAAGACAAGGTCCTACAATCGTTCGTTCAAGGTGCAAGTCGAGCGATTGGGCCAAGTTTGCCAATAACATCGCCAACCCCGTGTGGCGGACAACGTTGTCATTGGAATTATTTGCCGAATTCTCACGTTGTCGCGTGGAACGCCAACGGCCAGTGGACGCGTTCTTGACCGAAGTGCTACTGAGACCCCCGGATATTGCACTGCGGGATCGTAACAAAGCAGCGCTGTTCCAAGGCGAGACGACCCCCATCAGAGGGGCGCGGCCTTTTCACTTATCGCAGGGTGAATTCAAAGATGCCGGTTGAGACGCTGACCAAGGCCCAGTGGGTTTATGCATTCGGCGGAGGCGGCGCGGATGGCGACGCCTCGATGAAGAACCTCTTGGGGGGCAAGGGCGCCAATCTCGCGGAGATGTCGTCCCTGGGCCTGCCCGTGCCGCCTGGCTTTACGATCACGACCGAAGCCTGCGTCCACTATTACGCCAACGGCAAGCAGTACCCCGCTGAACTGGCCGCCCAGGTCCAGACGGGCCTCGCCAAGATCGAGGAGATCACCGGCAAGCAGTTCGGCGATGTGGCCAACCCTCTGCTGGTCTCGGTGCGTTCGGGCGCTCGGGCCTCGATGCCGGGCATGATGGACACGGTGTTGAACCTGGGCCTCAACGACGAGACCGTCGAGGGGCTGGCCAAGCTGTCGGGCGATCGTCGGTTCGCCTATGACAGCTACCGCCGCTTCATCCAGATGTACTCGAATGTCGTGCTCAACCTCGAGCACCACATGTTCGAAGAGATCCTCGACGATCACAAGGATCGCCTGGACATTCATGTCGACACCGGTCTGACGGCCGACGACTGGGCGGCGGTGATCAAGGACTACAACGCCGCCGTCCGCGAGCAGCTGGGCAAGCCGTTCCCGCAGGACGCCCAGGAGCAGCTGTGGGGCGCTGTGGGCGCCGTGTTCGCCAGCTGGATGAACGACCGCGCCAAGTTCTATCGCCGCATGCACGACATCCCCGAAAGCTGGGGCACGGCCGTGAACATCCAGTCGATGGTGTTCGGCAATATGGGCGAGACCTCGGCCACGGGCGTGGCCTTCACCCGCAACCCGTCGAACGGCGACAACCGTCTGTACGGCGAGTTCCTGATCAACGCCCAGGGCGAGGACGTGGTGGCGGGCATCCGCACGCCGCAATCCCTGACCAAGGCCGCCCGCGAGGAGATGGGCGACGTCGCCCCCTCGATGGAAGAGGCGATGCCGGAGGTGTTCGGCCAGTTCAAGTCGGTGGTGGAGACGCTGGAGCGTCACTACCGCGACATGCAGGACATCGAGTTCACCGTGGAGCAGGGCAAG
>NCDQ01000003.1 GCA_002280275.1 Caulobacter vibrioides
GTGGTGCTCAACACCTGCCACATCCGCGAGAAGGCCTCCGAAAAGGTCTATTCCGAGCTCGGCCGCCTCAAGGAGCTGCGCGACCTCAAGCTGGAGGCCGGCGGCGGGCGGATGACCGTGGCCGTGGCCGGCTGCGTCGCCCAGGCCGAAGGCGCCGAGATCATGAACCGGGCGCCCGTGGTCGACCTGGTGATCGGGCCCCAGGCCTATCACCAGCTGCCCGAGCTGATCGCCAAGGTCAGCCGCTCCAAGGGCGAGCGGCTCGCCGCCGACTTCGCCCCCGAGGCCAAGTTCGACGCCCTGCCCGCCGAACGCGGCGTGAGCGGCCCGACCGCCTTCCTCACGGTCCAGGAGGGCTGCGACAAGTTCTGCACCTTCTGCGTCGTGCCCTACACCCGCGGCGCCGAGTACTCGCGGCCCGTCGCCGACATCCTCGCCGAGGCGCGGGGCCTCGCCGCCCAGGGCGTGCGCGAGGTCACCCTGCTGGGCCAGAACGTCAACGCCTACGACGGCTTGGATGGGGGCGCCGCCTCCACCCTCGCCCGCCTGGCCCGCAAGCTGGCCGAGATCCCCGGGCTGGACCGCATCCGCTACACCACCAGCCATCCCCGCGACATGGGGGACGACCTGATCGAAGCCCACGCCGAGCTGGACGCCCTGATGCCCTATCTGCATCTGCCCGTTCAGTCCGGTTCGGACCGCATCCTGCGGGCGATGAACCGCCAGCACGGCGCCGAGACCTATCTGCGGCTGGTCGAGAAGATCCGCGCGGCGCGGCCGGACATGGCCCTGTCCAGCGACCTCATCGTCGGCTTTCCCGGCGAGACCGAGAAGGACTTCGAGGCCACCCTCGATCTGGTCCGCGAGGTCGGCTACGCCGCCTGCTTCTCGTTCAAATATTCCCGCCGTCCCGGCACCCCGGCTTCGGCCATGCCGGGCCAGGTGTCCGAAGAGGTCAAGACCGAGCGCCTCGCCCGCCTGCAGGTCCTGCTCGACCAGCAGCAGCAGGGCTTCAACGACGGCGTGGTCGGCCGCACCCTGCCGGTGCTGTTCGAAAAGCCCGGCCGCCGGCCCGGCCAGGTCATCGGCCGCAGCCCCTATCTGCAGGCGGTCTGGGTGGAAGGGCCGCTGGACCTGATCGGGACCATCGTCCCGATTACGATCACATCCGCGGCGCGCAACAGCCTGGCGGGAACACTGGCGGGTCCGGCGCGCTCTTGCGAACAGGCGGGCTCCTCCGCCGGAGCGAGCGAGGCCGCTTGAGCAAGAGCGTACAGGAATTCCTGCCCCTCTCTGACGCGGCCGTCCGGGCCGTCGCCGGTCCGAACAGCCGTCATGCGGCCCTGCTTGAAGACGCCTTCGAGGTGCTGCTGGAGACCCCCGGCGGCGGGGTCGCCCTGCGCGGCGACGCCAAGGGCCGGGCCGGGGCGCGCAAGGCCGTCGAGGCCCTCGCCGCGCGCATCGAGACCGGGGCCGAAGTCGAAGAGAGCGACGTGCGCGCCGCCATCGTCGCCGCCCGCATCGGCGAGGCGCCGGCCTCCGCCGGGCCCGCCCTGCCGCTGGGCCGGCGCGGCGTCATCGCGCCCAAGACCCCGGCGCAGGCGCGCTATCTGGAGATGCTGGCCCAGCATGAGCTGACCTTCGGCGTCGGCCCGGCCGGCACCGGCAAGACCTTCCTGGCCGTGGCCTATGGCGCGTCCCTGCTGCTGCGCGGCGAGGTCGACCGACTGGTGGTGACACGGCCGGCGGTCGAGGCCGGCGAGCGGCTGGGCTTCCTTCCGGGCGACATGACCGAGAAGGTCGACCCTTACCTCACCCCCATCTTCGAAGCCCTGTCCGACCTGATGGGCACCGAGGCCTTCCGACGCCGCCGCGAGCGGGGCGAGATCGAGGTCGCCCCGATCGCCTTCATGCGCGGACGCACCCTGGCCCACGCCTTCGTCATCGTCGATGAGGCCCAGAACGCTTCGCGCCTGCAGATGAAGATGGTGCTCACCCGCCTGGGCGAAGGCGCCCGCATGGCGGTGACGGGCGATCCCAGCCAGGTCGACCTGCCCAACCGCAATGACTCCGGCCTGTCGCACGCCGTCTCCATACTGGACGGGGTGAAGGGGGTGGCGATCGCCCGCTTCGAAGCCGCGGACGTCGTCCGCCATCCGCTGGTCGAGCGGATCGTGCGGGCCTACGACGCGGACGCCAGCCGGGGGGCGGGAGTGTGATAGACGTCGAGATCGAGGACGAGGCCTGGAGCGGGGCCCTGCCCGGCTGCGAGGCCGTGGTGCGCCTGGCCGCCGAGGCGGCTCTGGCCACCGCGCAACGACCGGGCGAGGTTTCCCTGACCATCCTGCTCACCGGCGACCCGGCCGTGCAGGACCTGAACGGCCGGTTCCGCGGCCAGGACAAGCCGACCAACGTCCTGTCCTTCCCGGCCGCCGAAAGCGCCGGCCCCTATCTGGGCGACGTGGCCATGGCCTTCGGGGTCTGCGCGGCGGAGGCGCGCTGCCAGCACAAGAGCCTAGCCGACCACCTTAGTCACTTGACGGTCCACGGCGTCCTGCATCTGTTAGGCTACGACCACGAGGCCGATCATGAGGCCGAGGTCATGGAAGACATGGAACGTTCGATCCTCAAACGCCTGGGTGTCCGCGACCCCTACGCCTGGGCCGCCGATGCCTAGCGACGGCCGAAGTCCCGCGGCGCCCGCCGCACCCGAACCCTCGCATCGGCGCCGGCCCCGCCGCGCCGGCATGGCCGACATCCTCAAGCGCTGGTTGGGGGGAGAGGCGGCCAATCCGGTCGCCGACCACACCTCGCCCGCCGCCGCCGAGGCCGAGGTCGATATCGTCGACCAGGCCGAGGTGTTCCAGACCCTGCGCGTCTCCGACGTGATGACGCCCCGCGCCGACATCGCCGCCCTGGAGATATCCACCCCCCTGTCGGAGGTGGTTCGCCAGTTCGTCGATGTCGAGCACTCGCGCATGCCGATCTATCGCGAGACCCTCGACGACCCGGTCGGCGTCATCCACATCAAGGATCTGATGCGGCTGATGGCGCCCCCCGGCGGTGACAGCGACAATCCCCCCACCCCGCCGTGGCGCGAGCCGGTGCTGCACCGGCTGCGGCGCGAGGCGCTCTATGTGCCGGCCTCGATGCGCACCGCCGACCTGCTGCTCAAGATGCGGGTGGCGCGCATCCACATGGCGCTTGTCATTGACGAGTTCGGGGGCACCGACGGCCTCGTGACGCTGGAGGACCTGATCGAGGCGGTGGTGGGCGAGATCGACGACGAGCACGACATCGAGACCGAACCCGCCATCGTCGCGCGCCCGGGGGGCCTGTTCGAGGCCGACGCCCGGGTGCCGCTGGAAGAACTGGAGGCCCTGCTCGGCTTCGTCCTCTCCCCCGCCGACCTGGAGGAGGAGATCGACACCGTCGCCGGCTTGGTCGCCACCCTGGCCGGCCGGGTGCCGCAGCGGGGCGAGGTGATCGTCCATCCCGACGGCTTCGAGTTCGAAGTCACCGAGGCCGACCCGCGCCGCATCAAGCGCGTGCGAATCCGTCCGCCGGCCAAGCCCTCCGACGGGACCGAAGCGTCGCCCGCGGACGACACCGCGGCGTGACCGACGCCGTCCAGGTGGAAGCGACCGAACGCCGGGCCCTCGCCGGCGCGCCCGGGCTGCTGCTCGCTTTGGCGGCCGGCGCCGCCGCGGGGTTGGCCCATCCGCCCTTCGGTTTCCTGCCCGGCCTGCTGGGCTTCGCCCTGCTTCTTCATGTCATCGACGCCGCCCCCCTGGGACGCTGGAGGCGCGCCGCCTTCGCCCGGGGCTGGGCGGCCGGCTTCGGCTATTTCCTGGTCGGCACCTGGTGGGTGGGCGAGGCCTTCATGGTCGACGCCGCCGCCCATGGCTGGCAGGCCCCCTTCGCCATGGCCCTGCTGCCCGCCGGGCTCGGCCTTTTCTGGGGCGCGGCCGCCCTCGCCTACCGCGCCGCCGCGCCGAAGGGCCCGCTGCGGGTGCTGGTCTTCGCCGCCCTCTTCGCCCTGACCGAATGGCTGCGCGGCCACGTCCTGACCGGCTTCCCGTGGGACCTGCCGGGCGAGGCCTGGAAGGCCGGCGGCGCGGTCTCCCAGACCGCGGCCCTGGTCGGGGTCTATGGGCTGAGCCTCGTCACCCTCGCCATAGGCGCGGCGCCGGCCGTGTTCGGCGGCCCCGACAGCCGGCGCGCCCGCATCGCCACGGTCGGAGCCGCCGCCCTGGTCCTCGCCGCCCTGTGGGCCTTCGGCGCGACGCGCGTGGCCCAGGCCAGGGTCGCCGACACCGGGCTGGTCGTCCGCATGGTCCAGCCCAACATCCCTCAAGCGATGAAGTGGAGCCCGGCCGAATTCCGGGCCATCGTCGAGCGCTACGTCAGCCTCACCGCCGCCCCCGCCGCCCGCACCCCGGATGTGGTGGTGTGGCCAGAATCCGCCATCCCCGACGCCGCCAACCGGGTCCTGGCCTCGGGCACGTGGACGCTGGACGCCATCGTCGGCGCCCTGACCCCGAACCAGGTCCTGCTGGCCGGGCTCTACCGCGAGGAGGGGGATAAGCCGCGCTACTACAACAGCCTGATCGCCCTGCGCCGCCAGGGGGGCGACCTCGCCCTCCTTGGACTCTACGACAAGCACACCCTGGTGCCGTTCGGGGAATATCTGCCGCTGGAGGGGTGGCTCGACAAGCTGGGCCTGTCCGCCCTGGCCGGCTTCGGCGAGAGCTTCACCGCCGGCCGGCCCCCGAGGCCGATGACGCCCGCGGGCCTGCCGCGACTGCAGCCGCTGATCTGCTATGAGAGCCTGTTCCCCGGCTACGCCCGGGGCCCCGACCGCCCGGCCTGGATCGTCAATGTCTCCAACGACGCCTGGTTCGGCCGCACCTCCGGGCCGTTGCAGCACCTCAACCTGGCCAGCTACCGGGCCATCGAACAGGGCGTGCCCCTGGTTCGCTCCACCCCGACCGGCGTCTCGGCCATGATCGACGCCCTGGGCCGCACTCGCGCCAGCCTGGGCTCGGGCGAGTCCGGGGTGCTGGACGCGGTTCTGCCGGGCGCCCTGCCCCCCACCCCCTACAGCCGCTGGGGCGACGCGCCGTTCTGGGGGATGACCCTCGCCGGGCTCGCCTGCGCGATCCGGCGCCGAAAGGCCAAGTCATGAGCGCAGCCTCTCCCGATGCTCCCGCAAATACGCCTCCCAACGCCCCGCCCCGCCACGACAAGCCGCTCGAGCCCGGCCTCTACATCGTATCGACGCCGATCGGGAACCTGCGCGACCTCACCTTCCGGGCCATGGACGTGCTGGAGGCCTGCGACATGCTGCTAGCCGAGGACACCCGGGTCGCCGGCAAGCTGCTCAAGGCCTATGGCCTGTCGAAGAAGATCGAGCGCTACGACGACTACGCCGGGGAACGGGCGCGGCCCAAGATCATGGCCGCCCTGCAGGCGGGCCAGCGGGTGGCGCTGATTTCCGACGCCGGCACGCCCCTGGTCTCGGACCCCGGCTACAAGCTGGTGCGCGAGGCGGCCGAGCTCGGCCTGCCGGTCTTCGCCATCCCCGGCGCCTCAGCGGTCCTGGCGGGGCTGGCGGTGGCGGGCCTGCCCACCGACCGCTTCCTGTTCGCCGGCTTTCCGCCGCCCAAGTCCGGGGCGCGGCGGACGATGTTCGAGGAGTTGGCGGGCGTGCGCGCCACCCTGGTGTTCTACGAGACCGGCCCGCGCCTGGCCGAGAGCCTGGCCGACATGGCGGCGGTTTTCGGCCCGGGCCGCGAGGCGGCGGTCGCCCGCGAGCTGACCAAGCTCTACGAGACCACCTATCGCGGGACCCTGGAGAGCCTGGCCGCCGATCCGATGCTGGACGGGCCCAAGGGCGAGATCGTGGTGCTGGTCGCGCCAGGCCGGGCGGAGGTCGCCGGGGCGGCAGAGGCCGAGGCGGCCCTGGCCGACGCGCTGAAGCGCCTGCCCCCCAGCGAGGCCGCCGCCGAGGTGGCGAAGGCGCTGGGGCTGAACCGGCGCGAGCTGTATCGCCGCGCCATCGAGCTCAAGGGAACGGAGTGACCACGCGGCTGCAGGACATCCGGCGTCGGCGAGGGACGCAGGCGCGTCATGCCGGCCGCTGGGCCGAGATCCTGGCCGCCTGCTGGCTGATGGCCAAGGGCTGGCGCATCCTGGGTTTTCGCCTCAAGGCGCCGCAGGGCGAGATCGACCTCTTGGCCCGCAAGGGCGGGGTGCTGGCGGTGGTCGAGGTCAAGACGCGACCGACCCTGGAGCAGTCCCTGGCCGCGGTGACCCCGCACCAGCAGGAACGCCTGCTACGCGCCGGCGCGGCGATCGCCGCCCGCAGGCGCGACCTTTCGACCCTGTTCGTCCGCCTCGACATGGTGGCGCTCGCCCCCGGCCGCCGTCCACGACATATTCCCGATGCATGGGGACGCATTGGCGACCAGACGCAGACAGGCCGACGGCGCCGATGACGCAGGAAGACGCTGAACAGGCGCTGGCCGCGGCTGGCGCCGCTCCGGACCATCGCTTTCCCCTGTTCGAGGCTGCCGTGTCGTGCGCCCTGCACGAGGACCCCAGCCGCGACCCGGAGCCCGCCCGCGCCCTGGCCGCCGAGGCCGCCGCCCTGCTCACCAAACGCATGAAGACCCAGCGCCCCGAGGACGCCATCTGCGAGGCGCTCGGAGGCGACCTCGACCTGCACGGGGACGTTCTCGCCCGCTACCAGGCGGCCGACGCCGACATCATAGAAGTGTGCGAGCGTCGCAAGGGCCTGCCGGTGGCCCTGGGGGTGATCTACTTGGAGGCCGCGCGGCGCTGCAAGCTGCAGGTCTCCGGCGTCGACTTCCCCGGCCACTTCCTCCTGCGCATCGAGACCGATCAGGGGCCGATGGCGCTCGATCCGATGGCTGGCGGGCGGGTGGTGATGCCGTCCGAGCTGACCCGCCGGGCTTTGCAGATGGGCCTGACCCCCAACGCCGCCGACCGAATGGACGTGCTGATGGCGCCGGTGCCCGACCGCATGGTGGTGCTGCGCCTGCAGAACAACATCTTCGCTAGAGCCGCCCAGGTGAAGGACTACGCCACCGCCGAGCGGTCGGCCCTGCGCCGGGCCCTGCTCGACCCCAACGACCACCGCCCCTGGCTGGACGTCGCCGCCGCCCGTGAAGGCCAGGGGCGCCTGGCCGGCGCCCTGCAGGCCCTGACCCGGGCGCAGGTGCTGGACGGTGGTGCGGCGCTCGCCGCCCGCGTGGCGCGCGAACGGCTGCGGCGGACGCTGAACTAAAGCCCCTTCGGCGTCGGTGCGCGACGCGGCCGAACTTTGCCGCTATCAAATCCCCGCAAACCGGAGCCGCGCGCATGGGCCTGAAGGTCGCCATCCAGATGGACCCCATCGAAGGGGTCAACAGCCAGTCCGACACCACCTTCCTGATGGCGCTGAACGCCCAGGAACGCGGCCACAGGATGTGGGTCTATCAACCCGAAAGCCTGGCGCTGGAGGACGGGCGTGTGACCGCTCGCGCCCGCTCCCTCGAGGTGCGCGACGTGGTGGGCGACCATGCCACGCTGGGCGCCCCCGAACTGCTCGACCTTGCCGAGGTGGACGTGGTGCTGATGCGCCAGGATCCGCCCTTTGACATGGCCTACATCACCGCCACCCACATCCTGGAGCACGTCCACCCCAGGACGCTGGTGGTCAACAATCCGGTCGAGGTGCGCAACGCGCCCGAGAAGCTTTTCGTCACCCACTTTCCCGGGGTGCAGCCGCCAACCCTGATCACCCGCGACCCCGAGGCCATCGCCGACTTCCGTCAGCGCTATCCCGATATGATCCTCAAGCCGCTCAACGGCGCCGGGGGCTCGGCCGTGGCCCGGCTGAAGAGCGACGACTCCAACCTGGAATCGATGCTGGAGCTGCACTTCGCCCTCAGCCGCGAGCCCATAATCTGCCAGGCCTTCCTCAAGGAGGTCGAGGCCGGCGACAAGCGCATCCTGCTGGTCGACGGCGAGCCGGTGGGGGTGATCAACCGGGTGCCCGCCGCCGGCCAGGTGCGCTCCAACCTGCGCGTCGGCGGCACGGCCGAGCCGGTGGACCTGACCGCCCGCGACCGGGAACTCTGCGCCATCATCGGGCCTGAGCTGAAGAGGCGCGGCCTGCTCTTCGTCGGCATCGACGTCATCGGCCGCTACCTGACCGAGATCAACGTCACCTCTCCCACCGGCGCCCAGCAGCTGAAGCGCTTCACCGGCGTCGACGCCACCGCCTTGATGTGGGACCGCATCGAGGCCATGCGCGCGGGAAAGTAGCGCCGGGCGCAATGTGGATTCGAGGCCGCAACTCGCCTGGCGCGGGATTTGCACGCCGTTCGCCCATGATCCGTCGACGGATCGGAGGGGGACGATGAAGACCACCACGAGCAAGCCGCAGCCCGCTGCGGAGCCCGGCGCCCAACAGGCCGCCCGGGCCCGTTTCCTGGAAGTCCGCGCCGGGCGGCTGCGACCCGAAGAGCCTCGCACAGACTACTCCAGCCGCCTGGCGCCCGACCGACGCTTCTCCGGCGAGCCTACCGACTGAGCTAACTGTCCTTTGCGGGACGAGTTCTATCTTTGTTCTTGACGCCCTGCCGCATCCGCGCCAGCTTGGCTGCGACAAATGAGCGGAGGCCGGATGGTCGCGCGGGTGGTCACGGTGGCGTTCGAGGGCGTGGAGGCCCGGCTGGTCGACGTGCAGGTCGAGCTCAGCGGCTCGACGCCGTTCTTCCAGATCGTCGGCCTGGGCGACAAGGCGGTGGGCGAGAGCCGCGAGCGCGTACGCGCCGCCTTCGCCGGCCTCGGCCTGGCCCTGCCGTCCCGGCGCATCCTGGTCAATCTGGCTCCTGCCGACATGCCCAAGGAGGGCAGCCACTACGACCTGCCCATCGCCCTCGCCCTGATGGGGGCCATGGGCGTGATCCCGCCCGATGTGCTGGGCGGCTGGATGGCCTTCGGCGAACTGGCCCTCGACGGCCAGATCGCGACGACCGCCGGGGCCCTGCCCGCCGCCGTGGCGGCCTCAGCCGCTGGCCTGGGCCTGATCTGCCCGGAATCCAGCGGGCCGGAGGCGGCCTGGGCCGGCGAGGTGTCAATCCTCGCCCCGCGCTCCCTGATCGGCGTGGTCAACCATTTCCGCGGAACCCAGCTGCTCTCCGCGCCCAAGCCGGGCCCGGCGCTGGAGGGCGCGGCCTGGCCCGACCTGCGCGACGTCAAGGGCCAGGAGCAGGCCAAGCGGGCGCTGGAGATCGCGGCGGCGGGGGGCCACAACCTGTTGTTCATGGGCCCGCCGGGCTCGGGCAAGTCGATGATGGCCCAGCGCCTGCCTGGGCTCCTGCCGCCGCTGTCGGCCCGCGAGCTGCTCGAGACCTCCATGGTCCACTCCGTGGCCGGGCTGATCGCCAAGGGCGCCCTGACCCGGGCCCGCCCGTTCCGCAGCCCGCACCATTCCGCCAGCATGGCCGCCCTGGTCGGCGGCGGGGTGCGCGCCAAGCCGGGCGAGGTGAGCCTGGCCCACAACGGCGTGCTTTTCCTCGATGAACTGCCGGAGTTCGCGGGCCAGGCGCTGGACGCCCTGCGCCAGCCGCTCGAGACCGGCGAGGTCTTTGTGGCCCGCGCCAACGCCCACATCCGCTATCCCGCCCGGGTCCAGCTGGTGGCGGCGATGAACCCCTGCCGCTGCGGGATCGGCGGGCCGGGCCGGGGCCACTGCGGCCGCGCGCCACGCTGTCACCAGACCTACCAGGCGCGCATCTCCGGTCCGCTCATGGACCGCATCGACCTGCAGGTCGAGGTCCCGGCCGTCACCGCCGCGGACATGGCCTTGCCCCCGCCGGCCGAGGGCACGGCCGAGGCCGCCGCCCGGGTCGCGGCCGCCCGCGACATACAGGAAGCCCGCGCCCTGGACGGCGAGGCCGCCGCCGCCCTGAACGCCCGCATCGAGGGCGGCGTACTCGAGAAGATCGCCTCGCCGGATGACGCCGGCCGGGTTCTGCTGGTCCGCGCGGCCGAAGGCGGCGGCCTGTCGGCCCGGGGCTGGACCCGCACGCTCAGGCTGGCCCGCACCATCGCCGATCTGGAGGGCTCGACGCCGGTGCGCCGCATCCATATCGCCGAGGCCCTGATCTACCGCCGCGCCTCCCCGGACCCGGGGATCGGCCGGCCGTGGGGAGCGGGCGTGGCGGAGCCGGGGCCGGGCGTCCCCCAGCTCCACCGCCTTCTTTCGGGCCGGGGCTAGACCAGCGAGAGGTCGAGGCCATCGAAGCCGGAGTGGTCGCCCATCAGCCGGATCCCGCTCGCGTCGCCGGTCACGGCCACGGTCACGGCTCCGGTGAAGAGGGGCCGCAGGCCGTCGCCTGGCGCGATCGGCATGGGATAGGGCCGGTAGGCGCCGAGGTCGGGGCCCCTGCCGGCGAGCATCACAAAGCCGTCCTCGGCCCCGTCGCCGTTGAAGTCGATCGAGACGCGGTCGGCCCCCCAGGGCCGATCCGACTCCTCCCGGCCGAGAATCTTGGCGTCCGGGCCCAGCCGGCTGAGGTCCAGGCTGTCCCCCGCGTTGAAATCGGTGATCACCGCCAGCGGCTGACCTTCCCTGTCCACATCGCCCGGGGTCAGGACGAACACGTCGTCCCCACCGAGGCCGGCCGCCACCGCCCCCGTAGGAACCTCGATCCGGTCGTCGCCCTCGGTTCCCGCCACCCGCTCGGGGAGGCTGACCGACGGCAGGCCGCCCGGCGTGCCGGCCCCCGTGCCGGGGAACGGGAGGATATGCGGCCCGTCACCCGGCATGGGGAACGGCAGGATGTGGACTTCGCCCGGACCCGATGTGGGGAGCGGCAGGTTCCCCGTCAGCTGGGGCAGCGTCGGCCAGGTGCTGATGGAGCCCGCCGACGACTGGCTCATGATGGTGAATTCGAAAGAGGACGGCTGTCCGATGCGGGAACCTGGGATGAACATGGCTGCTCCTGTCGAGGCGTTGACCGGCTCCCTTCTGCCTCAAACGTTTTAACGAGTCTAGTAATAACGCAACATCGGCCAATGGCCTGGCGAGGGCGTGGCCCCGGCCTTTGCGCTCACGTCCTCCGGAAGAAGCAGACCGTCGAATCGGCGGGGAACAGCCGGGTCAGGGGATAGGTCGCCAGGGTGAACAGATAGGCCGCCAGCGACAGGGCCAGGGACTGGTCCTTCACATAGCGTATCCGCTGCCACAGCCCGTCCAGCTCGACCGCCTCCAGCCGCGCCTCGCCCACCAGCGCGAAACCGTGCCGGGCGGCGGCCTGGGCCAGGTTGCCGGCGGTGAAGTACCAGACGTGGGGCGAGGGCAGGCCGCGCTGCCACAGCCGGTCGTAGGGCCCATGGATACCGAGCCGGTCGAGCGACGCGGCGACGCGGAAGAAGAAGCCGCGCCGGTCAGGGCAGTTGAGGGCCAGGACGCCGCCCGGCTTCACGTGGGCGGCGCAGGCGGCCAGCGCCGGGGCGAGGCCGGGGATATGCTCCAGCACATCGTTGAAGACGATGACATCGAACGTTTCGCCGGCGTCCAGCACGTCAGGGAAGAAGCCGTGCCGCACCTGCGCGCCGTGGGCGCGGGCGGCGGCCACCGTATTGGCGTCAGGCTCGACCCCCTCGGGCTCGAACCCCTCGGCCTTGGCCGCGCTGAGCAGGAAGCCCGGACCACTGCCGACGTCGAGGAAGCGGCCGCCGGTCCCGGTCAGGGCCTTCAACCGCGCCAGAAGGCGGGCGTTGTTCTTGGCGCGGAGGGTCTCCAGTCCGACCTCGCGCATGGCCTCGTCCATGGCCTCGCCACCCGCCTCGCTGGGGATGGCCACGGGAAAGGTCGAATGCAGCACGCCGCAGCCGTCGCAGCGCCACAACCAATCGTGGCGATAGGGCGCTAGCCGTCCGGCGCAGACATCACAGCCGCGCCCGTCCGGCGACCCGCCGGCCTCTGCGATCAGACCCACCTTTGAAATCCCCCCGCCCCGGCCCGCAACAGCCGTCCCACACCCCGGCTTTACCGCATCGGTGCGCCACGGGGCGCCCAAAATTTACTGCCCGGCTCTGCCGGGTGATCGGGGGTGACCGGGCGTTAAGCGGCGCCGGGCTAAGGTCGCCGCCATGTTCGACGCCATCGCCGTTCTGAGCGCCCTGCCCCACCCCGCCGCCCTGATCGCGGACGACGGGGCCGTGCATGGCAATCCCGCCTTCGAATCCCTGGCGGCCGAGGAGCGCGCCCGCGCCCTGCACGTCCCGGCGGCGGAGGGCTGGCGCGTGGCCGACCTGCCGGGCGGCGGGCGGCTCGTCACCGCGCCGGAGAGCGCGCCGGATGGGGGAGGGCTGCTGGCGCAGGAACGCTTCCTGGCCACCCTCAGCCACGAGATCCGCACACCCCTGAACGGCGTGCTGGGCATGGCCGGCCTTCTCGGGCGCACCCGCCTCGACGCCACTCAGAAGGACTATCTGGCCGCCCTGCGCGCCTCTGGCGAGCACCTGCTCGGCCTGGTCAACGACGTGCTCGACTACGCCAAGCTCGACAGCGGCGCGGTGGAGCTGGAGACCACCCCGACCGACTTGGAGCGGCTGCTGCAGGGGGTGTGCGAGCTGCTCAGCCCCCGCGCCCACGCCGCCGGCATCGAGATCGCCTGGGCCACCGCCCCCGGCCTGCCCTCCGTGCTGGCCGACGACGGGCGCCTGCGTCAGATCCTGTTCAACCTCGCGGGCAACGCCGTAAAGATGACCAAGGCGGGCGGGGTGCTGATCACCGCCGCCCACGCCCCGGCCGGACGCGGCAAGGTCAGGGTCCGCTTCAGCGTCAGGGACACCGGCCCCGGTCTCGACGCCAAGGCCCAGGTCACTGTCTTCGAGGAGTTCGTCCAGACCGAGGAGGGCGTCGCCGCGGGCGGCGCAGGCCTGGGGCTGGCCATCGTCCGCCGCCTCGTCGCCGCCTTCGACGGCGAGGTGGGCGTGATGAGCGAACGCGGCCAGGGCGCCGACTTCTGGTTCGAGGTGGTGTTTGGCGTCGCTCCCGGCGCGGCCGAAGGGCGCGAGCTCGCCGGCCTCTCCGTCGCCGTTGTTTCCGCCTCCCCCATCGTGCGCGAGGCCGCCGTCCGCCAGGTCGAGGCGAGCGGCGGGCGGGCCTTCGCCTTCTCCACCCTGGACGACGCCCAGGCGCAGGCGCCCGCCGGGGCGGTCATGCTGGTCGACCCGGAAGCCGGGCGTCGGCGCATCACCGCTCCGCCCAAGGATCATCCTGCCCTGGTGCTGCTGCCGCCGGAGGGCCGGGGCCGCGTCGCCCGCCACCGGGCCGCCGGCTATGCGGGCTATCTGATCAAGCCCCTCAGGCGCGCCTCCCTCGCCGGGCGGGTCCTGGCCTGCCTGCAGGAACGCGGCGCCACGGCCGGAGCCCCCCCGCCTGCCAGCGACGACGAGCGCGCCGCCGAGGCCGGAGCCTGCGGGGCCAGGGTGCTGCTGGCCGAGGACAATCCGGTCAACGCCCTGCTCGCCCGCGCCCTCCTGACCCGCGAGGGGTGCATCATCGAGAGGGTCGCCAATGGCGAGGAGGCCCTGGCCGCCCTGGCCGCGGCGCCCTTCGACCTGATCCTGATGGACATGCGCATGCCGGTGATGGACGGGCTGGAGGCGGCGCGAACCCTGCGCGCCCGGGGAATCAGGACGCCCGTGGTGGCCCTGACGGCCAACGCCTTCGAGGACGACCGCCGCGCCTGCCTTGAGGCCGGCATGGACGACTTCCTGACCAAGCCGATCGAGCCCGCCGCCCTGCGTGCGGCCTTGGCGCGCTGGACCTGCCCGCCGGGTCAGGCGAAGCTCGCCTGCTGATTTGGGGGCCGTTCGCGCCCCCTGACCCGGGGGAACGATCATGGCGGCCGACACGACGACCGAGGCGGCTCCGCGCCGGACCGCGCTTGGAGCCCTGGCCGTCTTCGGCGAGCGGCGCAGCCTGGTCATGCTGGGCCTCGGCTTCGCCTCCGGCCTGCCCTATCTGCTGATCTTCGACACCCTGTCGGCCTGGCTGCGCACCGCGGGCCTGTCGCTGGAGGTGATCGCCTTCTTCAGCCTGACCACCCTGGCCTACGCCTTCAAGTTCCTGTGGGCGCCCCTGGTCGACCGCACCACCATCCCGGGCCTGACGGGGCTGCTCGGCCATCGCCGCTCGTGGATGCTGGTCACCCAGGTGCTGATCATCGGCTTCCTCGTCTCCATGTCGACCGTCGACCCGGCGGCGAACCTGCCCCTGATGGCCCTGCTGGCGGTCGCAGTCGGCTTCTCCTCGGCCACCCAGGACATCGTCATGGACGGCTGGCGCATCGAGGCGGTGGATGAGAGCCGCCAGGGCGCCATGGCCGCCGCCTACCAGTGGGGCTATCGCATCGCCATGATCGTGGCCGGCGCCCTGCCCCTGGTCCTGGCGCAATCCCTCGGCTGGAACTTCTCCTACGGGCTGATGGCCGCCCTGATGCTGGTCGGCTCGGCCGCCGTGCTGCTGGCGCCGCGCGAGAAGGCCCACCTCATCCGCCCCGTCGAGACCGGCGGGGCGCCCCGCCGCCCGGGGGCGGACCTGGGGGAATGGGTCGTTCGCCTCGCCGTCCTGCTGACCGGCGCCCTACTGCTGGGCTCCGGCCTGGCCGCCAACGCCACCATGCTGGGCCAGGTCCTGGGGCCCTTCCTGTCGGAAGCCAGCGTCGAAGCGCTGGTGAAGGCCTGGACCGCCCGTCCCAACGGGGTGTGGCTGCAGCTCGGCGGGGTGATCGCCGGCATGGCCCTGGTCGCCGCCTCCGCCTGGCCGATGCCGGGCCGCCCGACCCGCCCGGGCGCCTATCTCAGCCAGGCCTTCGGCGCGCCCCTGGGCGAGTTCTTCCGCCGCTTCCAGGGCTCGGCCGGTCTGATCCTGGCCCTGATCTGCGTCTATCGCCTGGCTGACTTCCTGCTCAACATCATGAACCCCTTCTACCTCGACCTTGGGTTCACCCTCACCGAGATCGCCGAGGTGCGGAAGGTGTTCGGGGTCGCGGCTTCGACGGTCGGGGTCTTCGCCGGCGGCTATGCGGTGGCGCGGCTGGGCCTGATCCGCACCCTGCTGATCGGGGCCTTCGCCCAACCCCTGTCCAACCTGGTCTTCGCCTGGCTGGCCACCCGCGGCCACGACGTCGGCGCCCTGTTCGTGGCCATCGGGGTCGACAACAGCGCGACCGGCTTCGCGGGGACCGCCTTCATCGCCTACCTGTCCAGCCTGACCAGCGCCGGATTCACCGCCACCCAGTACGCCTTCTTCACTTCGATCTACGCCATCCCCGGCAAGCTGGTGGCCAGCCAGTCGGGGCGGGTGGTGGAAAGCTCGGCCCGCGCCGCCGAGACCGGCGTCTTCGCCCCGTTGAAAGGCCTGTTCGCAGGCCTGCCGCCCGAAGTGCTGGCCGCTGGGGCGGCCAAGACCGGGGTCAGCCCAGCCGCCCTGGGGGCCGGCTATGTAGTCTTCTTCAGCTACACGGCCCTGGCCGGCGTCGTCGCCATCATCCTGACCGCCATGGTCGCCAGGAAGCCGCATCCGGACACGGACGAGGCCACCGCCGCGCCCGCCGCCGAGGCCTGAGCCACGAAAAAGGGGGCCGCCCGAAGGCGACCCCCTGATCTTCCGGTCGGCGCTACGACCTAGACGAGGTCGCTGGCGCTGATCTGGTCGGTGGTGATCCCGAGCAGCTTGATCACCTCGTCCTGCCCAGCCCCGCCGATGTTGTCGACGAAGATATAGGTGTCGGCCCCGACGGTGACGGCGGTGAACACCCCGGTGGGGGCCGCGTTCGCCGCCGCCAGGGCGGTGTCGAAGCTGGCGGCCGGGCTCAGCTCGCGATAGGCCGCGACGCCAAAGCCCAGCTTGTCGAGACCGGCCGCGAAGTCGGTGATGACCTCGAAGCTGGTCTGGCCGGTCGAGGCCGAACCCGCCCCGCCCCAGTCGCCCGCCGACGCGGAGTAGGTGTCGTTGCCCGAGCCGCCGGTGAGGGTGTCGAGGCCGACGCCGCCGACGATCGAGTCCTGGCCGAGATCGCCCGACATCGAGTCCGAACCGATCCCGCCGATCAGGGTGTCGCCGCCCTGGCCGCCGTACATCGAGTCATTGCCGGCGCCGCCGACGACCCAGTCGTTGCCCTGCTGGCCGTTCAGGCTGTCGTTGCCCGCGCCGCCGTCGATCGAGTCGTTGCGCTCGGTCGGGGTCGCCGCGGTTTCGAAGCCGCCGAACACCGTATCGTTGCCGGAGCCGCCGAACACGCTGTCGTTGCCGGCGAGGCCCGAGTAGGAGTCGTCGCCGAAGGCCGTGGCCGAGTCGATGAACTGGCCCAGATTGTCATTGCCGTCGCCGCCGACGGCGGTGTCGTTGCCTGCGCCGTTGAGGATGACGTCGGCGCCCGCGTCGCCCGACAAGGAGTCGTTGCCGGCTTCACCGACCAGGGTGTCGTCGCCCACGGCTCCGAACAGGCTGTCGGCGCCGTCGCCGCCGTTGACGCTGTCGTCGCCGATGTCGCCCGACATGGAGTCGTCGCCGGCCTCTGCCGCGCCCGCGAAGCCGAGGCTGTCGTTGCCCTGGCCGCCGAACATCGAGTCCGCGCCGTCTCCGCCCATCACCATGTCGTCCCCAATGTTGCCATTGAGGCTGTCGTTTCCGGCTTCGTTGGCGGCCTGGCCGCCGACGCTGTCGTTGCCCTGGCCGCCGGCGATGCTGTCGTTGCCGGCGCCGCCGTTCAGGGCGTCGCCGCCCTGGTTGCCGTTCATGGTGTCGTCGCCGGCGTCGCCGTTGGCGACGTCAGCCTGATCGCCGAGCAGGAAGTAGTCGTTACCCGCGCCACCGGAGATGAGGTCGATACCTCCGGTCGAGGTGTCGAAGTCCCCGTAGTAGGCGTCGTTCAGCGCCGAGAGAGTCTGGGCCGCGGGGTTGGCCCCGGCCGCGTTGATTCCCAGGTTGGAGCCGTCGGCGAAGACGAAGTTGGCCTTGGTTCCGGTCAGGGCGGCGTTCTGGAAGGAGACTGACTTGCCCCCGAAGGTCAGGGTCGTGGACGAGCCGACGGAGACCGCGACGTTCAGCGCCGAACCGCCTGTGTCGAAGACGAGGACGTCGGCGGCGACGAAGGTCAGGGCTTGGGCGGCGGTGATGGTGGACCAGGCGAACGTGGCCATAGGCGCTCCAATGCAGAGCCGCGGGACCGCTGGTCCGGGCGGCTGTCAGGGCCCGTGCCGGGCCCGAGGCTAAGGTTCGTGGAGCCGCTCAACCGTGTCTCTAACGCCGACCCGAGGCCGTACTGGCCCAGGGATCGAACGCCCCCAAATACTGCATAGCTCAAGTAATGGGATTTGGCGATCCGGCGTAGCGTGGTTCGCTCACGCTCTTTAGGCCACCCGGTCGCCGGGCGCTTCGCCCTTGAGGATAGCTTCCAGATTGGCGGCGACGCGCATTCCCATCTCGACCCGGGTCTCCACCGTGGCGCTGCCGAGGTGGGGCAGGAGCACGGCGTTGTCCAAGTCCAGCAGTCCGGGATGCACCTTGGGCTCGGCCTCGAACACGTCGAGGCCGGCGCCGGCGATGGAGCCGGCCTTCAGCGCGTCGACAAGAGCGGCCTCGTCAACCACCGTGCCACGGGCGGTGTTGACCAGGATGGCGGTGGACTTCATCCGCGCCAGCCGCGTGGCGTCGATCAGGTGGTGGGTGGCCGCCCCGCCCGGGCAGTGCAGCGACACCGCGTCCGAGACCTCGATCAGTTCGTCGAGGGAGGATTCGTAGACCGCGCCGGTCTCGGCTTCGACCTCGGGCGAGGCGCGGTTGCGGGCGTTGTAGATCACCTTCATGCCGAGACCGAAGTGGGCCTTCCGGGCGAAGCTCTGGCCGATGCGGCCAAAGCCGATCACCCCCACCGTCTTGCCGGTCATCAGTTGGCCCTGCAGGTGGGTCGGCCGCCAACCTGTCCAGGCCCCCGCTCGCACCTCGCGCTCGCCCTCGCCCGCCCGCCGCGCGACCATGAGCAGCAGGGTCAGGGCGATCTCGGCCGTGGCCTCGGTCAGGACGTCGGGGGTGTTGGTCACCACCACCCCGCGCGCCTTGGCCGCCGCCAGGTCGATGTGGTTGACGCCGACGCCGTAGTTGCACAGGGCGCGGACGCGGGGATTGTCCGGCCACACCTCGGCCGGCAGGGCGTCGGTCACCGTCGGGCAGACCACATCGTAGTCGGCCAGGGCCTGACGCATCTGGGCCGCCGTCAGCGGCTGGTCGCCGGGATTCAGCGTCACCTCGCCGAGTTCGGCCATGCGCCGTTCGGCCGCCTCGGGCCAGCGGCGGGTCAGGAGGATGCGCGTCATGGCGTCGTTCCGGGCGCTTAGGGCCGCACGCTGTCGGCGCGCACGTCGTAGGCGGCGAAGGTAGCCATGGTCAGGATCTGCGACACCGAGGCCGACAGGGGCGCGATCTGCACCGGCTTGGACAGGCCCAGCACCAGGGGACCGACCACCGTCGCCCCGCCAAGCTCCTGCACCAGCTTGGTCGATATGGCGGCCGAATGGATCGCCGGCATGATCAGGATGTTGGCCGGGCCGGTCAGGCGCATGAACGGGTAGTTGCCGCGCAGGTCCGGGTTCAGGGCCAGATCCGGCGGCATCTCGCCCTCGTACTCGAAGTCGACGTCGCGGCGGTCGAGTTCGGCCACCGCCTCGCGCACCCGCTCGCTGCGGTCGCCGGCCGGGTTGCCGAAGGTGGAGTAGGACATCATCGCCAGCCGCGGCGTGTAGCCGAGGCGCGCCACCGCCCGGGCGGCTTCGACGGCGATCTCGGCCAGTTCGCAGCCGGAGGGCAGTTCGGTCACCGAGGTGTCGGCCAGGAAGATGGTGCGCCCCTTGGCCAGCAGCACCGACATGCCCATCACCCGCCCGCCGGGCGCCGGGTCGATCACCCGCATCACCTCGGCCAGGGACTGGTCGAAGGTGCGGGTCACGCCCGTCACCATGCCGTCGGCGTGGCCCATGGCCACCATCGAGGCGGCGAAGGAATTGCGGTCGAGGTTGATCAGCCGCTGCACGTCGCGCACCAGGGCGCCGCTGCGCTGCAGCCGCTTGTAGAGGGCCTGGACGTACTCGGGGTTACGCTCGGAAACCCGGGCGTTGATGATCTCAAGCTTGCTCTCGTCCGGGTTCATCCCGACCTTGCGCATGTTCTGCGCGATCAGTTCTTCGCGGCCGCACAGGATGGCCTTGCCCAGCCCCTGGTTCTCGAAAGCCAGGGCGGCGCGGATCACCGCCGGCTCCTCGCCCTCGGCGAAGACGATGGTCTTGGGCTCGCTCTGGACCTTGGCCGTCACCTTCTGCAGGAAGGCCGCCGAGGGGTCGAGCCGCTGGGCCAGGGACGCGCGATAGGCGTCCATGTCGGTGATCGGCCGGCGCGCCACCCCGGTGTCCATCGCCGCCTGGGCGACGAAGGGCGGGATGTACCAGATCAGCCGCGGGTCGAACGGGGTCGGGATGATGTAGTTGGGGCCGAACTTGAGGTTCTGGCCGTGATAGATCGCCGCCACCTCATCGGGGACGTCCTCGCGCGCCAGCTGGGCCAGAGCCCGCGAGGCGGCGATCTTCATCTCGTGATTGACCTGCTTGGCCCGCACGTCGAGCGCGCCGCGGAAAATGTAGGGAAAGCCGAGGACGTTGTTGACCTGGTTGGGATAGTCCGACCGGCCGGTGGCCACGATGGCGTCGTCGCGCACGGCGTGGACTTCCTCCGGGGTGATCTCCGGGTCCGGATTGGCCATGGCGAAGATGATCGGCTTGGGCGCCATGGTCTTGACCATGGCCTGGGTCAGAACCCCCTTGGCGGACAGCCCGATGAACACGTCGGCGCCGACAAGCGCCTCTTCCAGGGTGCGAAGGGGCGTGTCGACCGCGTGGATCGACTTCCACTGGGTCATCCCCTTGTCGCGGCCCTTGTAGATGACGCCGGTGTTGTCGACCGCGATGCAGTTCTCGTGGCGGATGCCCATCGCCTTCATCAGCTCGAGCGAGGCGATGCCGGCCGCGCCCGCGCCGCACAGCACGAGCCTGACATCCTCCAGCTTGCGGCCCGTGATGGCGCAGGCGTTGATCAGGCCGGCGGCCGAGATGATCGCCGTGCCGTGCTGGTCGTCATGGAACACCGGGATGTCGAGCAGCTGCTGCAGCTCGGTCTCGATGGTGAAGCACTCGGGGCTCTTGATGTCTTCGAGGTTGATGCCCCCGAAGGTGATGCCGATGTTCTTCACCACGGTGATGAACTCGTCGGCGTCGGTCGTGGAGACCTCGATATCGATGGAATCGACGTCGGCGAAGCGCTTGAACAGGACGCTCTTGCCTTCCATCACCGGCTTGGACGCCAGGGCGCCGAGGTTGCCGAGGCCGAGGATCGCCGTGCCGTTGGAGATCACCGCCACCAGGTTGCCCTTGGAGGTGTATTCGTAGGCGAGGTCCGGGTTCTCGGCGATGCGCAGCACCGGCACGGCCACGCCCGGAGAGTAGGCCAGGCTCAGGTCCCGCTGGGTGGCCATCGGTTTGGTGGCCATCACCCCGATCTTGCCCGGGGTCGGATACTGGTGGAACGCGAGGGCTTCCTCGTCGGTGAAGGTCCGCTTCTCGTCGGTCATCGGTCTCGTTTATTGTTATCTGCGTAAGCGGTTCCGCTACTCGAAACCCACCCTAGTGTCTGACCACCGGCCCCACAACCGCGGGAGCCACACTCGCTCCCCCGTCTCAGCCCCGCCGCGCGGTGATGATCCTGACCGGCGTCGTGAGGATCTGGCCCTGCATGACCGGGTTATCAGCCGGGCCGTCGGCGGGCAGGACCATGATGGCGCGCACCACGTCCATGCCCTCGACCACCTGGCCGAACACGGCGTAGCCCAGGTTGTCGCCGGGCGCTGCGGGGTTGGCGTCCATGTGGGGCGCATCGCTGCTGAGGATGGTGAACTCGCTCTGCGCCGTGCCGGGCGCGAAGCGGGGCGCCGAGAGGGCGCCTTCCAGGTGCTTCAGACCGGTCGTAGTGGTGGGCTCGTGGGTGATGGGCGGATAGAGCTTGGCCCCGTCCGTGATGTGCGCCTGGAGGAAGCCCACCGTCGGCGCGCCCGGCGCGTGCACGGTGCGGTAGAAGATCGCCCCGTCCATCCGGCGGCTGTCCACATAGCGCAGGAAATTACCCGCCGTGATCGGCGCCTTGTCGGTGGCCAGCTCCACCACGATGACGCCCTTGTCGGTCTCGATCCGGACGCGCGGGCGCGCCGGTTGGGGCCCGGCGGTTTGGGCGAAGGCGGGACTTGCCGCCAGGGCGCCGGCGGCGACGATCAGACGGCGACGGTTGATTGCGGGCATGGCGGGCTCATGGCTTGACCGGGCGCCCAGTGTCGCCCACGCCGCCCGGGCGACGCAAACCCTTCCGCCGACTCTCTTGGCCCGCTAGCGTCCGCCGCGATGAACGCCCACGCCCCGCCAGCCATACCCGACGCGACCGGCGCCACGCCGGTCATGGCCCAGTTCTTCGAGGCCAAGGCCAAGCAGCCCGACGCCCTGGTGTTCTTCCGCATGGGCGATTTCTACGAACTGTTTTTCGACGACGCCCGCAAGGCGGCCGAGGCGCTCGGCATCGCCCTGACCTATCGCGGCAAGCACCAGGGCGAGGACATCGCCATGTGCGGCGTGCCGGTGCATGCGGCGGAGGCCTATCTGGCCAAGCTGATCCGCTGCGGCTTCAAGGTCGCCGTCTGCGAGCAGATGGAGAGCCCGGCCGAGGCCAAGAAGCGCGGCTCCAAGTCCATCGTCCACCGCGACCTGGTGCGGGTGGTGACGCCGGGCACCCTGACCGAGGACAGCCTGCTCGACGCCCGGGGCGCCAACCGGCTGGCGGCGGTGGCGGTGCGCGGCGGCCAGGCGGCGCTCGCCAGCGTGGAGCTGTCCACCGGCGAGGTGGAATCCCTGCTGCTCACCCGCGAGGAGCTCGGCCCCGCGCTCGCCGCCCTGCGTCCCTCCGAGATCCTGGTTCCCGACCGCCTGTTCGCTGACGAACTGGTCTCGGCCGCCCTGACCGGAGCCGGCGGGGCGGTGCAGCCCCTGGCCAGCGCCCTGGCCGACCCGGCGGCGGGCGAGGCGCGGCTGAAGCGGCTCTACGGGGTGCAGACCCTGGACGGCTTCGGCGTGCTCACCACCGTCGAGGTCTCGGCGCTCGGACTGATCGCCGCCCACCTCGAGACCACCCAGGCCGGGCGCATGCCGGTGCTGCGCCCGCCGCGGCGCAGCGTCGGCGCCGACGTCATGGCCATCGACCCGGCCACCCGCGCCAGCCTGGAGATCGAGCGCGCCCAGGCCGGGGGCCGCGAGGGCTCGCTGCTGGCGGCCATCGACCGCACGGTCACCTCCGGCGGGGCGCGCCTGCTGGCCGACCGGCTGGGCCGTCCCCTGCTCGACCCTCACCGCATCAACGCCCGCCTCGACGCGGTCGCCTTCTTCATGGAGCGCCGGCGCCTGCGCGAACAGGTGCGCGAGCGCCTGCGCGCCGCCGGCGACATGGCCCGGGCCCTGTCGCGCCTCGCCCTCGGCCGCGGCGGCCCCCGCGACCTCGGACTTCTGCGCGGCGGGCTGTCGGCGGGCGAAGGCGTCGCCGCCCTCTTCGCCGAGGCCCTGGCCGAGCCCTTCGGCCTGGCCGCCACCGAGATCGGCCAGGCGCTCGCCGCCCTGCGCCTCGCCGACAAGCCCGAACTGGCCTCCTGCCTGCAGACCCTGCGCGACGGGCTTGAGGACGACCTGCCCGCGGGTGGCCGCGACGGCGGCTTCGTGCGCCCCGGCTACCGCCCCGAACTCGACGACGCCCGCCAGCTGCGCGACGACAGCCGCCGGGTGATCGCGGCCCTGGAGACCCGGCTGCAGCAGGAGACCGGCGTCGGGCTGAAGATCCGCCACAACGCGGTGCTCGGCTATTTCGTCGACTGCACCGCAAAACAGGGCGAGGCCCTGCTGCAGCCTCCGTGGAACGCAGCCTTCATCCACCGCCAGACCATGGCCAACCAGCTGCGCTTCACCACCGTGGAGCTGGCCGAGCTGGACGCCAAGATCGCCCAGGCCGGAGACCGGGCCCTAGCCATCGAGGCCGAGACCTTCGAGGATCTGCGCCGCATGGCCGGCGCCGTGGGGGCTCAGATCCTTGCCGCCGCCGAGGCTTTGGCCTGCCTGGACGTGGCCTCAAGCCTCGCGGAGTGGGCCGCCGAGGTCGAGGCGGTGCGCCCCACGGTGGACGACAGCCTGGCCTTCGAGGCCGAGGCGGCGCGCCACCCTGTGGTCGAGGCGGCGGTGCGCCGGGGCGGGGACCCCTTCACCCCCAACGACTGCAGGCTGGACGGCGGCGGCGAGGGCTGTCCGCGCCTGGCCATCGTCACTGGTCCCAACATGGCCGGCAAATCGACCTTCCTGCGCCAGAACGCGCTTCTGGCCGTGCTCGCCCAGGCCGGGTCCTTCGTGCCGGCCCGCCGCTTCCGGCTAGGGGTCGTCGACCGCCTGTTCAGCCGCGTCGGCGCCGGCGACGACCTGGCCCGCGGCCGCTCCACCTTCATGACCGAGATGGTCGAGACCGCCGCCATCCTGACCCAGGCGACGCCGAGGTCCCTGGTGGTGCTGGACGAGATCGGGCGCGGCACCGCCACCTACGACGGCCTGGCCATCGCCTGGGCCTGCGCCGAGGCCCTGCACGACGTGAACAGGTGCCGGGCCCTGTTCGCCACCCATTATCACGAGCTGGCCAAGCTGGAGGACCGCCTGGCCCACGTCTGCAACCTGTCCATGAAGGCCAAGGAGTGGAACGGCGATCTCGTCTTCCTGCACGAGGCGGCGCCCGGCGCCGCCGACCGCTCCTACGGGGTGCAGGTGGCCAAGCTGGCCGGGGTGCCCGCGCCCGTCGTGGCCCGCGCCCGCGAGGTGCTGGAGAAGCTGGAGAAGGAGCCCGGCTCCCCCGCCCGCCTCGACGACCTGCCCTTGTTCGCCGTGCGCGAAGCCCCGCCCCCGCCCGAGCCCTCGAAGGTCGAGAAGGCCCTGTCCGATATCGACCCCGACGCCATGAGCCCCCGCGAGGCGCTGGAGGCGCTCTACCGGCTGAAGGGGCTGAGCTGAAGACCCGCCCAAACATTGGGCGCCGGCGCTTAAGGGATTCGGGCTAGCCTGCCGCCTTTGTCATTCGGCCTTAGCGCGACTACCTAAGGACAAAGGCTCCAGGAAAACCCATGTCCTCCCGCTTGCGTCCGACCCGCATCGAACACGTCGTCGACGGCGAAAGGCTGCGCGTGCAGCTGACGGCGGCCGCGCTGGATTCCATCGGCTCGGAAACCGAGCAGCGCAGCCGGGCGCTGGAGGTGCTGCGCCAGGCCCTGTTCCGCGGCCGCATGGTGGCCAAGGAGCGGCTCGAGGCCGGCGCCGGCGGCATCGAGACGGCACGGCTGCT